>CAXTEW010000057.1:0-2586 GCA_964243175.1 uncultured Acidobacteriaceae bacterium | reverse complement strand
CGCCAGGCTGCGCGCTAGGCGGCGGGCGCGGGCGCCGGCAGCAGGCGGCTGGCCAGGGCGAAGCCGGCCAGGATGAGCAGGATGACCAGCAGAGACAGGCTCGGTGGCACCTCGAACCACCTGGCCAGCAGCATCTTGGCCGCGACAAAGATCAGGATCACGGCGAGGCCGTAGTGCAGCAGCCGCAGCTTCTCGAGCATCCCTGCGAGCCCGAAGTACAGCGAACGCAGCCCCAGAATGGCGAAGATGTTGGAGGTGTACACGATAAAGGGGTCGCGGGTGATCGCCAGGACGGCGGGGATCGAATCGAGCGCGAACAGCAGGTCGGTTGTTTCGACTGCCAGCACGATCAGCAGGAATGCCGTGCCTGCCACCTGTACCTTGCCACTGCTATCCCGGCATAGACGCTGGCGCAGCCACCGGATCGGGCCGGGCTGCGCGGTGTCGCTTGCGCCGTCGTGCTTTGCCCTGAGCAGCCGCACCCCGGCAAAGAGCAGCACTGCGCCGAAGACATACTGCACCCAGCCGAACCGCTGCAGCAGCGACACCCCGGCGAAGATGCAGACGCCGCGTAGCACAATCGCGCCCAGGACGCCCCACAGCAGCACCCGTCGCTGCGCCTCTTCGTCGAGCCCCAGCGAACGGAAGAGCAGCAGGAAGACAAACAGGTTATCGATCGACAGCGAAGCCTCGACGAGGTAGCCGGAGAGGAACTCGACCGCGCGGTCATGGCCCTGCTGATGCGACACAAAGAGCGCGAAGCAGAAGGCAGCGGTCGCGAGCACGGCGGTCCATGCCCAGGCCTGCCTGACCCTGGTGCCTGCCGGGGGCTCGCCGCGGGTTTGACCGCGAGTTCGACCCAGGACCAAGTCGACACCCAGCAGCACAGCGACCACCACGTGAAAGGCCAGCCAGAACAGGAGCGAGGCGCCGGCGAACGAGTGCTGCATCTACTTGCCGCGGGCAGTGCTGCTGCCGGCGCCGACATCCAGCAGCCGGATCGTTTCTTCGATCACTGCGCCGGAGATCGAGAGACTCCTGGCGCTCAACTTGTCGAGCGTGTCCTGGGCGGTGTGGTGGTAGCTGTCGTTCGGGCCGTAGTCGATATCGATGATGTCGACACATGGGACGCCACGCTTCACAAACGGCAGGTGATCGTCGCTGATGGTGTTGCTGGTCTTGAAAAAGTAGGCGCTGTCGCCTTCGATCTCGGCAGCCTTGCGTACCGTGTCGAGCAGCGCCGGCGTCGAGTTGGTGTCCTGCTGGATGTCGAGATCCTTGTCTCCGATCATGTCGGTGAGCAGAAACGCCTTGATCTTTGCGAGCGTGCCATCGGCCTGCCACTTGGCCGCCAAGTGGCGCGAGCCATAGAGTGAATCGGCATCGGACCACTCGCGCACTGCTTCCTCGCCATCGAAAAAGACCAGCCACACGCTCATGCCCTCGGGCGGATGGGCGCGCAGGTCGTTCGCTATCTGGAGCAGCAGACCGGTGGTCGCGCCGCCGTCATTCGCGCCGACAAAGTTGATGTCCTTCAGCGGGTAATTGGTCTCGTAATGGGTCGCGAGCACGATCACCCCATCGCGCTTGCCAGGGAAGCGAACGATGAAGTTATGCATCAGCTGCGGGCCGGCGGGCGTGGACGAGGTGAAGGTATCTTCCTGCAGCTGGTCCTTGGCGAAGAAGCTGCGCAGGAAGCCCTGTGCTTTCTCGAGGCCGGGGCTGCCGTTGTAGCGCGGGCCGGTTTCGGTCACGAAACTGCGCGTGTAGGCCAGGGCCTTTGCGCCGTCGAAGCTGGTGTGCCCTGCGGCCACCGGAGCGGCGAGGGCAGGAAGGCAGATCAGCAGGGAAGCCAGGGTGAACAGGAGTTTCATGCGGTACTCGACCTTACGCGACGCTTGCAGCATACTTTCAGCATAGTGGAGCAGTCTTCCTTCGGAAGAAAAGCAGGGTACTTGATAGTGATCGAGTTTGAGCCCAGGGAGCGGAACGCCGCACCTGGCCCCCGCACGAGCGCGGGAGCATCGCAATAAGATTGCTGCATGACTATTGTGCTTGAGCGCAGTTTATCCAAAGATGAGCGTGCCGTTGCCGAGTGGCTTTTGACACACGCTCAATCTCCGGCTGGCTCATACATTCCTCAGCTGGACAATCTCCTAGTCGTTGGGCGCTGCAGCTGTGGTTGCCCTACAGTAGATCTTCGCGCTGTGGACGGGACTGTAGCCGCCGAGCCCTGCGACAACCCAGTTGCTGAGGCGTTCGGCAAGGTTGACGGAACGTTAGTGGGCGTAATGCTCCTTCAAAAGAACGGACTACTCAACTGCCTTGAGGTCTACGATCTCAGTGAGATCGAACGTCCTTATGGCTTGCCGGACACCAGCACTCTTGAACCCGCCTTGTGGAATCCAACTTAATTTATTGAGCGTTCCGGCGACGCGGCCAGTACGCTTGCGACGCTATTTCGCTGTGTCGAGTGCTTTGCGCCGCCGTCGCGCCGGGTGTACCATGTACGACACGCCGATGCTGACGATGTACAGCAGCAGCATGGGTGAGGCGAACAGGCACATCATGATGATGTCAGGCGTC
>CAXTEW010000056.1:0-13109 GCA_964243175.1 uncultured Acidobacteriaceae bacterium | reverse complement strand
TGGTGTCGGCGATCTGCCTGATGTTCGCGCCCTGCTGTGGATTGTCGGCCACCAGGTGGCTCAGCAGGTCGAGCTGTGCTGGCAGTTGCTGGCTGGCTACCTGGTAGGGGTCCAGGTAGCGGACCTTGTCTGTCAGCATGAAGCCGCGGATTCCTGATTCTGCCTGCGCCGCGGCGTTGAGCACCCGCTCCAGGTTGGTGATGACCTCAAGGCTGTGAGTGACCCAGCGCTCCGACTCGGCAAGCACTTCCTCTGCGTGGAAGGCCAGCCAGGCGTTGCCGGCGATCAGAAGCGCGGCGGCGAGGAAAATCGCGGAGAGGAACTGCTGAAAGCGTGAGATTCGCATGAGGCTCGGGTTATGTTAGCGCGCCGCCGGGAGCCCTGCGGGGATCGTGCGATCACTCGCAATGCCGAGAGTCACAGCGCGCCTGCGGCAGGGTCAATCGAAGCGATACTTGGTCTCGGCCAGCCGGTTGAGCGGTCGCCACAAAAGCCGGTTGATGGTGACCACGATCACGGAGATGAAGATGGTCGCCATCAGCAGCACGGCAAAGTTGCCCACGTCGGTTGCATGGTCAATCTGGGCGCCCAGGCCGATTGTTGAGAGGGTGCGGTTGTGGAGCCGGAAGTACTCGGTGAGAATGGACGCGTTCCATGCCCCGCCAGACGCGGTAATCAGGCCTGTGATGAGGTAGGGGAAGATCCCGGGCAGGATCAACGTCGTCCAGCGCTGCAGGCGCGTAAAGCCAAACAGGGTCGACACCTCTTTCAGGTCCGTCGGGATCGCCATGGCGCCGGCGATGACGTTGAAGAAGATGTACCACTGGGTGGCGAGCATCATGAGCACCACGGCGCTGATGCCGAGACCGGCCCCGGTGCGCAGCAGCGCCACCAGGATAAGAGGGAAGAGCGCAGTGGCTGGAAAGCTGGCCGCCACCTGGGCGAAGGGTTGGGCGATCCGGGCGAGGCGAGGGTTGAAGCCGATCGCCACCCCGACCGGAATGGTCCAGGCCGCGGCGAGCGACAGTGCGACAATCACGCGCAGAAACGTCGCCCCTGCGCCGATGACGAGTTCCCGGTAGTCCGCAAAATGCAGCTGCCGCAGCAGCACTGACGCCTTCCAGGCGACGGCACAGGCAAGCAGCAGCAGAAAAGTGCCGAGCACGCCGGCGGCCAGGCTGGAGTGCGTACTGGCATCAGGGTCAGCCATGGCGCCGGCGCGTTTCCGTTCATTCCGAGCCAGCGTGCTGTACAGGTACTCGGTCACCGGCTCGACCGTATGTGCGTTGATCGTGGCCAGGAAGCTCGAGCGGCGCAGCAGGTCAAGAATCGGGGAGCGGGCATGGTCCGCGCTTTCCACGCTCTCAAACTTGAACTTGTCAGACCACGCAATCGCCGGGCGCCAGATCAGTTGATCGATCGCCACGATCAGGATCACGACGGTGACCAGGCCGCGCACCATGGCGTGGTTGTCGCCTGCCGAGGCTGCAGTGGCGAGGTAGGAGCCCAGACCGGGAAGCCGGAAGGAGCGCGAGCCCAGGATGAACATCTCGCAGATCATCAGGGTGAACCAGCCATTGGCGACCGAAATCATCGAGTTCCAGACCAGCCCAATCGCTGCGAACGGCAGTTCCAGTTGCAGCGCCCGCTGGAGCGGGGAGAACCGGTTGATCTGGCAGGCCTCGCGCAGCTCGCGCGGGATGGACTTGAGCGACGCGTAGAACGAGAACGCCATGTTCCACACCATGCCCGTGAAAATGACCACCACGTCGCCCAGCTCAATCCCCAGCTGCCGCGTGGGTATCAGTGCAATCATCGCCAGGATGACCGGCGGCAGGAACGACATGACCGGGATTGACTGCAGGATATCGAGCGTCGCAATCAGGAAGGCTTCCGCGCGCTTGTTGTATGCAGCCAGGTAGCCGTAGCCGATGGCGAAGAAGAGCGACAGCAGGTACGCGATAAAGATGCGCACGCAGGAGTAGAACGCGTACTCGGGCAGCTTGCCGGCCGAGAGCGAGATCGGCACTTCTGGTACGGCACCGCCAGCCCAGTAGCGGCCGATCAGCAGGATGCCGTAAAAGGCAGCGAGCAGCGACGCGCCCACACCGAGGTCAAGCACCAGCGGCCAGGACCGCTCGACCAGCAGGGCGCGTGAGAACAGCAGCCGGGGCTGTTTCGCGTCGCTCACTCCGCCTCCGCTTCTTCGGTCTCTTCTTCCTCTTCCTCCTCAGGCAAGGTAAAGCGCCGTCGGCCGCCGTCGAAGTCAAACAACTCGGCGTACCGGCCCCAGTTGATGGCAGTTTCCAGCTGGCGCTGGGTTTCCTCGTCAGAGAACTGCTCGTCGAGCATGTCGAGAAAGAACTCTTCGGGCACCGTGTGGTCGCGCTTGTTGTCGAGCGCACGGGTGATCTGGCGCAGCAGCAGCACGTGGTCGATCGCCGCCTTGCGGAAGAGGTCCTTCTGCAGCAGGATCTCGGATTCGGCGAAGGTCCGGCCTTCGGGCGTGATCGTGACGTCGCCTTCTTCCACCTTGAGGAAGTGCAGCAGCTGGGCAGCGTCGACGATCGGCAGCAGGTCGTCGATCTCGAAGGCCAGTTCATCGGCGACCTTGTAGATGTCCGCGCGGCCGGTCGCATCGCTCATGTCGATGATCATCTCGAGGAGCCCGGCGATGCCGCCGGGGCGCGCGTGAGGGAGCATTTCGTAATGCATCTGGCGCTGATCCCGTACCGGCTTGCCGGCCTCGAGACGTGGCACTTCAGGCGTGACATCGGGCCGCGTCAGTACCTTGTAGATGTAGTCGACCAGCTGCGTAAACGGCCCGCTTTTGCGGTCGCGCGGGTGCGGGAGGTTGACCTTGAAGTCAGTGCGCACATGGCCCGGGTTGCGACCCAGCACGATAATGCGATCCGCCAGCAGGACTGCTTCCTCAATGTTGTGCGTCACGATGAAGACGGCTTCGGTCGGGATCGTCTTTTTTGCCCAGAGCTCCAGCAGTTCCGAGCGCAGGTTTTCCGCGGTGAGCACGTCGAGCGCGGAAAATGGCTCATCCATGAACAGCACCTCGGGCTCGACAACCAGGGCACGCGCAAAACCGACCCGCTGCCGCATGCCGCCGGACAGCTCCTTGGGGTATGCACTCTGGAAGCCGTCCAGGCCAACCGTGTCGAGGATGGCGTGCGCACGTTCGCGGCGCTCGTTGGCTGCCATTCCGCGCGCCTTCAGCGGGGCTTCCACATTCTCGAGCACGGTCAGCCAGGGAAACAGGGCGAAACTCTGGAAAACGATCGAAACATTAATAGTCTGTGACTGGATCGGCTTGCCGTGCCAGAACACGTCGCCGCCCGATGGCTTGGACAGGCCCGCCAGCATGCGCAGCAGTGTCGATTTCCCCGAGCCCGACGGACCCAGGAGCGCAACTATCTCGCCGGCAACGATAGAAAGACTAGTGGGCGCGATGACCTGGATGCGATTCTCGCTGGGCTGCGCATAGTACTTCTCAATCTTCTCGGCGCGAATGATCGCATCTTCCGGCATGGCACGGGCGCTCCAGTTTGCGGCATGGTTGCAGGCGTCCCCGGGAAGGGATGGCTGCACCCTGCGCTACGCAGCCGGTATCGGTTGTCGGGTTTCGCGGCGCGCGGACGCACACATTCAAGCAAGCGTATCATTACGAAGATTCAAGCTTCTTCCGCGGCTGGCGACAGTCTAAGACAGCAGAGACTGGCATCGAAACCTGCACGGGCGCGACCCCAGGCTCGACAGGCGCAGGTCCGACACGATCACAAGGGAGCGCATGCAAGAGACTTCAGCAAAGCCTAAAGTACTGGTGGCAGATGATGAGCGGGTCATTGCAGATACGTTGGCAATCATCCTCAATCAGAGCGGCTTCCAGGCAACAGCCGTTTACAGTGGCGAGAAAGCGGTAGAAACAGCGAAAACCCTGCAGCCTGACATGCTTATCTCAGACGTCATCATGACCGATCTGAATGGCATCGATGCTGCCATCAAAATCCGCACCATGCTCCCTTCCTGCAAGATCCTGCTCTTTTCCGGGCAGGCAGCCACGGCCGACCTCCTCGACCGTGCCCGGGTCCAGGGCCACGAGTTCGAGATCCTGGCGAAACCCGTCCATCCGCAAGACCTTCTCGCCCGTTTGCGCTCGTAACGAGCCGAACGCGCGGGAGGGGCGGCCACGCCCGACATGGCGCCCCGTCATGACGCTAGCCGCTACAGTTCCCGGCGTCCTTCCAGCGAGCGGGCCATCGATACCTCATCCACATACTCAAGGTCGCTGCCGGCTGGAACGCCGGTCGCGATCCGTGAGATGCGCAGCCTGGATGCGCCCGCTTCCTGTTCCCGCTGTGCTGCCCGCAGCAGTTCAGCCAGGTAACCCGCCGTCGCTTCCCCTTCAATCGTCGGCGAGGTGGCCACGATTACCTCATCCACATCACCCCGTGTGACCCGCGCCACGAGCGTACTGGTTCGCAGATGCTCCGGCCCGACCCCGTGCAGGGGAGACAGCGTGCCATGCAGCACGTGGTACACGCCGTTGTAGGTGCGCGTTCGCTCCACCGTGTCGATGTTGGTCGGCTCTTCCACCACGCATACCAGGCGAGTATTGCGCGTGGCGCTGTCGCAGTACACGCACGGGTCCACGTCCGTGATGTTGTTGCAGATGGAGCACAGGCGCAGCTCCCGCTTGAGCAGGCGGACAGCGTCGGCCAGTGCCGCGGCATCCTCCTGGCTCGATCGCAGGATGTGGAAGGCATACCGCTGGGCGCTCTTGGCACCGACGCCGGGCAGCTTGCGCAATTCATCGATCAAGCGCGACATGGGCTCGGCGAAACGGGGCGGCATGGCAGTCTCCTGTGTACTGGGAGCGAAGTAGGGAGCGATCGTGGAAGCAATGCGCAAGCGAATCGAAGAGGCAGAGGCGCCCTCCGGCTCGCGCTGGCTGCGGCCGTAGCTACAGGCCTTCGGGTAAGCCGAGCCCGCCGAGCATGGAGCTCATGCTCCCGCTGGCTGCCTCATCCGCCCGCCGGCCGGCATCGTTGAACGCCGCGCGCAGCAGGTCTTCCAGCATCTCCAGGTCGCCAGCCGAGCTGCCCAGCGCGCCCAGCACCGCCGGGTCCAGCTTCACGCCCAGCACTTCCTTCCGGCCGCTCATCTGGACGCGCACCGCGCCGCCGCCAGCCGAGCCTTCCACCGTGACCTTGCCCAGCTGCTCGCCCGCTACCTCGCTCATCTGCCGGGCCTGCGACAGCATGGCCTCCATCTTGCTCATGTCAAATTCCATCTGCGTCCTTTCTTGAAAGCCAACGGCCGGCGTTCGCCGTGCCGGTTCACGCGTACTCTGTAAGTCTTTCCATCGCGGGAGACCCGCGTCTCGCTTCCGAGACGTGGGTCCCACAAGACTTCTTGAGCCCGGCCTCCAGCGAGCGACAGAGCCAGGTCTCCCGCCTGTGTCTAACCCACGTCTCAAAGGCGAGACGTGGGGCACCCCCGCTCCCCGATTGGACAGCTTCCAAGGCCACTCCCCCTACCGCTTGTCTCTCAGGTCGACGACGCTGCGCACCTCGGCCTGGAACAGTTCCTTGGCCTGCTGCACCAGCGGGTTCTCAAGCGCAAGTGCCTGCACGCTGCCGGTCGGCGCAGCTCGCTGGGTCGCTGCGCGCGCGCCGTTGCTGCCTCCTTCGCTGGGAAAGAACCGGACCGGTGCGGGTGGCTGCCCGGCCAGTGGACGCACGGCTGCTTTGACGATCTTTTCTGCTTCGACGTTCATCGTCAGCGACAGCATTGTCTTCTTTGCCGCGATTTCGACCCGAACACCATCCGGGCCCAGCGTCCAGGCGCCCGCATCGAGCAGCGTGGCTGCCGTCGCATGTCCGGCTGCTTCGAGCGCAGCCACGGCGGCTTGCCGCATCGCATCGAGATCCGGTGGCGACACGGTATCGGCTGGCTGCGCCTGATTCGCTGCTGGATGCGCCACGGGTGCAAGCGGTGCGGGTGCTTCAGTCTTGCTCGGCACACCCGCTGGCGTCCACGTATTGGGTGCTTCAAGACGCGGCGCCCCCGGTTCAGCGGCTGCTTCCGGCTCCGCGATCGCCGTGGCCGCAGCCAGGCGTTGCTCTTCGCCCAGGCTGCGCCTGCCTGTGACTGCTGTGGCTGCGTCGGTGGGAGCAGGCCTGGTTGGCGCCTGGCCGGCCGCCCGTTCCTCTGGCGCCGGCGCAGCAGGACGCGACTCGGCTGGTGTCGAAACCGGCTGGGCGGGAGCCTGGTTGCGGGGCATCGTCGCGGTTTTCCGCTGGGCATCCTGCTCAAACGGAGAGAAAGCGGGCGCCGTGCTTTTCCCGGCAGCCGTAGCTTCCCGGCGTTCTGGCCCAGCACTTGCGGCAAGGTTTCCGGACGAAAGCCCAGAGGAAGCCGGGTTCGCCGCGGAAGCCGGATTCGGCGCTGGACGCCCTCCGGGGTCGGGCGCCGTAGCCCGCGCCGGGACGGCAGCAGGTGCCGGGCGACCGGCGGGTGTTCCCAGTTGGCTGAGCAGCTCTTCCACCGGCAGCAACCGCTGCAGGTGCACCAGCTTCAGCACTCCAAGCTCCAGGTGGAATCTCTGCTCCTGCCGGTAGTTCAGCTCGTCGAAGGTGCGCAGCATAATCTGCAGGAAGCGCGTCAGTTCTTCCTCGCCAAACAGCAGGGCGCTGCCGGCTGCGCGCGCCCGCTCATCCGGCGAAAGCTGCAGCAGCTCCGTCGCCTCGCCGGCGATCCGCGCCATCAGCACATTGCGCAGGTAGCGCACCAGCTGGCGTGCGATCTGCGAGGCACTGTTTCCCGCGCCAAGCAGCCGATCCAGCTCGCCCAGCACGGCTGCCGAATTGTTCTCGCTCACCGACTCGAGCAGGCGTGAGAAAACAGCATTGGGCATCGTGCCCATCAACTCGCGTATCTCATCCGCACCGAGCCGCGCCTGCCCGTTCTCAAGTGGCGCAGAGGCGATTGCCTGGTCCATGATCGAGAGCGCATCGCGCATCGAGCCATCGCCAGCCTCTGCCAGCAGCCCCAGCGCCTCATCCTCTGCGATCACCCCTTCATCCGCTGCGATCGTCCGCAGCTGCTGCAGGATGGCGTCGTACTTTACCGCGTGGAAGGAAAAATGCTGGCAGCGGGAGCGGATCGTCTGCAGAATGTCTTCCGGCTGCGTCGTGGCCATCATGAAAACGACATGATCAGGCGGCTCTTCCAGCGTCTTCAGCAGGGCGTTAAACGCGGCGTCGGTAATCTGGTGTGCCTCGTCCAGGATGTAGATTTTGTAGCGGTCGCGTGCCGGCCTGTACCGTGCCGCGTCGCGCAGCTCGCGTATCTCGTCGATGCCACGGTTGGTGGCAGCGTCGATCTCGATCACGTCCACTGCATTGCCGGCGCGGACTTCCTCGCAGCTCTCACACGCCCCGCATGGTTCATAGGTTGGTCGCTCTGGCGTGCCGATCGTGCGGCGGCAGTTGAGCGCCATGGCCAGGATGCGCGCAATGGTCGTCTTGCCGATACCCCGGTGGCCGGAAAAAATATAGCCGTGCGCGATGCGGTCCTGCTCCAGCGCATGCCCCAGCGTGCGGGTCACGTGATCCTGTCCGACCACGTCGGAGAAGCGTTGCGGCCGGTATTTGCGAGCTAGAACCTGGTATGCCATCTGCTATTTCCATTGTAAGGGCCGGTAGACCGCCTACTCGGCAGGAGGTCACTTCGTGACTCGTGTCCATTTAGAACCGCTGCGGACGACCACCGGGAGGAACAGCTTCGTCTGTCAGTGGAACACCACGAGGACATGTCACGAAGTGACCCCGGCCGGGCAGGCGGTCTACGCCTCGGATGAAGAAAACATGCTCCCGCGGCAGTTGGCTGCGCCGCAGTGGCAGGGCGCGTCTGCCGGGTCGCCGTCATACAGGTGGTAGTCGTAGGTCAGCTCTTCGCCTGCGGCAATGTTGCGGATGGCCATGATCCACACCCGGCCCGCTTCTTCCTCGGTTTCGCAGTTCGGGTCGCAAGAGTGGTTGAGAAACATGGCTGTGCCATGCCCATCGATGACCTGGTCGCCCTCGCCGACCCCAAACAGGTAGGTCATGGGCAGGTTCTCGTACTTGATGTCGGCGCGATCCTTGCTCATGCGCGGCCCCGTGTACTCGACCACGTGCGCGCCATTGCGGATAGGGGTGGTGGTGTAGCAGCCCGCGGCATGGATGGCAGAGGAGCGGATGATGAGAGGCATGTTCCGCCGAGTATAACGAAGGGCAGCGCGGCAGGGCGCAGCGTCCGTGGCAGTTGCCGCGTCCAATCTGCAGGCAGTTTGCTGGGGTCATTTCTGTGGGCCCGGCGGCTCCGCGCTTCCGGTGTAGGCGCTTGCTATGGTGGGACGGGCCAGGGAGGTTGCAATGGGAAAAGACGGGCGAAAGGTATGGCTGCTGACAACAACCCTGCTGCTTGGGGGCAGCAGCTCGGTCCTGCTGGCGCAGAACGCGCCGCAGCCGGCCCCGGTCCAGGCCCCGGCGCAGGCCAGGCCAGCTGCACCGGCTGACGATAATGCATTTCCAGAAGCAGAGTCGAAAGCTGCGGAGAAGGAGGCGAACGCCGGGGAAAAGGAGGGCTCTGCCGGCCCGGCAGATACCGGGCACAGTGACGTGCCGGAAAGCTCAAGCCGCACCCGCATGAAGGGCGTCGATCTGCTCGGCGACCGGGACTCTCATGACAGCAACGGGGCCGGCGGGGTCGTGAACAACCCTGTGCTGGCCAAGGACGATATCCGGGTCGGCCAGCTGTACATGGGGGAAGGCAACTTTCCCGGGGCTTATTCGCGCTTCAAGGAAGCGACCGAGGTAAGCCCGGGCAATGCCGACGCCGTGTTCTACCTGGCGGAAGCTGCAAGGAAGACGACGCACCTCGACGAGGCAGCCCAGAACTACCGGCTGTACCTGGATGCCGAGCCGAAAGGAAAGCGCGCGAAAGACGCCCGGAAGGCGCTGGCTGAACTTGCTGGTAAGTAACCTATGATGAACGGTTTACACCCAGAAGTGAAAGTACCAGGCGAGGATCTTCTCACCCACAAACAGGGTCACGAGTGCCGCCACGCACAGGAAGCTGCCGAAGGGGAGACGCAGGCTCGCACGGCTACCAGCCTGCGTGCCGCGTAGCAGCAGCAGCCCGACGACGGCGCCGAGCAGCACCGCAAGAGCGAGGGTGAGCAGCGCGCCAGTGACGCCCAGCCATGCCCCCAGGCAGGCAGCCAGCTTGACATCCCCGAGGCCCATACCTTGCTGCCTTCGGATCAGCCAGTACAGCCAGCGGATGGCAGATAGCAATCCTGCAGCGAGCAGTGCCCCGGCGATGCTGCTCTGCCATGCTGCCCAGGCTGGCAGCGCGAGGGGCACATGGCTCGCAAGGCGCATCGCTCCGATCAGGCCCCCGCCCGGCAGCGCTGCAAAGGCCGTTCCGAGGCACGTACCCGGCAGGGTAAAGCTGTCTGGCAGCCGGAAGGTCTCTGCATCCATGCAGATCAATCCGAGCATGAGGAAGCAGAAGACGCCGGCCCCCAGCAGCGGCAAGGGCGATGGAACGCGCAGGGCCGCCAGCAGGAAAAGCACTGCGAGGGCGGCCTCCACAAGTGGATAGCGTACCGAGATCGGCTTCCGGCAGCTGCGGCACCGGCCGCGCAGCAGCAGGAAGCTCACCAGCGGTATGTTGTCCCAGGGCCGGATGCTGACTCCACATGCGGGGCAGTGCGAACCCGGCCACACGATCGACACATGGCGGGGCAAGCGGGCGATGCAGACATTCAGAAAGCTGCCGAGGAGCAGGCCGGCAAGGACCACCGCTGCTGCCTGCCATGTGGAAAGCGAAATCACTGCGTCCGAGTTTAGGGCATCGGTTAGAGTGGTGCCATGGCGTCCCAAGACGTAGCCATCCAGGGAGCAGGCCAGCATACCTCCGAGCCATCGGACGGCGGCGCCGCGACCCTGTTTGCTGAAGCCGTGGCCATCATGGCTCGCCTGCGCGGGCCTGGCGGCTGCTCCTGGGATCGCGAACAAACACCCGAGTCCATCCGCAAGCACACGATTGAGGAAGCTTACGAAGTGCTGGATGCCATCGAGCGCAGGCACGCGGCAGACCTGTGCGAGGAACTCGGGGACCTGCTGCTGCAGGTGCTTTTCTACGCGCAGATGGCGGCCGAGGCTGGGGATTTCTCGATCAGCGATGTGGTCGCTGGATTGAACCGGAAGCTCATCCGCCGGCACCCGCATGTATTCGGCGCCGCCGCCTCGGCTGCTGCTGGCAACCGTGCCGTTCTCCCTGCGGATGCAGCAGGTATCGAATCAAAGCAAGTACTGCAGAACTGGAACGCCATCAAGCAGATGGAGAAGAAAGTTCATGCGGCAGGTGGAGTGCAGAGGCCTTCGCAGACGCTTTCCAGATTGCAGCCGGTGTTGCGAGCGCAATCTGCCTTGATCGAGGCGCAGAAGCTGGGCTCGGCTGCGGCGCGGGCGGGCTTTGACTGGCCTGAGCCGCAAGGTTTGCTCGCCAAGATCCGGGAGGAAGTCGCCGAAGTTGAAGCCGAGATGGACCAGGTCGAGGCGGCAACGATGGAGGGCTCTCCACCAGGCGAACCAGCATCGCCGGCCCTGCAGCTTGAAGTAGGAGACCTGCTGTTCGCGACCGCGAACCTCGCCCGGCACCTGCATGTGGACCCCGAGATGGCGCTGCGCGATGCCAGCGCCAAGTTCCGCAGCCGCTTCGCCGCGATGGAGCGCTTCGAGTCGCAGGACGGCGGTCCGCCGCTGGAGCAGCGTTCACTGGACGACCTGGAAGCACTCTGGCAGCAGGCCAAGCAAGCGGAACGGTCTGGCGTTCCTGCCCCACTCACCGGGCCATCGACCGGGCGCCCATAATGAGCGCGACACCCGGCACGACGCACGGGTCGCTGATGGACCGTGCGCCGAACAGCGCCGACACCGTACATCATCAGCGGGCCGGCCGGTCTTTTCTGTTGCGGCCGTGCGTTGGTTTCGAGGAGCTGGACAGCTGTGTGCGCCTGCAGCAATTGACCTGGGGCTACCCCGACATCCAGGTCGTGCCAAGGAATATGTTCGTCCTGGCACAGACCCTGGGCGGCCATGTTCTAGGCGCTTGGGACGAGCAGCGACAGCTCGCAGGCTTCGCGATGGCGATCGCCGCGCATGCTCCCCCTGCGCTCGGCTACCCGGCGGGTACTCGCCGTGAAGGCGCGGACGATGGTCCCGCGGAACCGCCTTCGCCTTACCTCCACTCGCATATGCTGGCGGTCAGACCCGAGTACCAGAACCTGGGCTTGGGCTCGGCGCTCAAACAGGCCCAGCGACAGGATGCGCTACGCCGCGGGATCCGGGTCATGCGCTGGACCTTTGATCCACGTATCGCCAGGAACGCCTACTTCAATCTCCATCGTCTCGGTGCTGTCGCACGCCACTACCTCCCGGACTTCTACGGGTCACTTGCCTCCTCGCTGCAGGGCGGCCTGCCGACCGACCGGCTGCTGGCCGAGTGGGTTCTGACAGAGGAGCCGGAATCGACCTCGGCAAGGCTTTGGGATCGTGCCCAGCCAATCGTGGAACGGATTCCACTCCCCGCGCCTCCCCTGACGGGAAACGCTCGCCGCGGGTCGTTCGCCTTTGCCCCGGATGCTCAGGATGCCCCGGGTACCACCCCGGCGCCGGGCGGCGAAGCGGCCGAAGCACGCCGGCACCAGCAGGAACTGGGAGCGCGGCTCCAGTCGGCCTTTGCCCGTGGATTGCAGGCAGTGGACTTCGTACCGGGCGCACAGGGCGGTGGTGAGTACCTCCTGGCCGCCTCGCCGCCCGCGGTTGCGCCGCACCGCTGACGGGGTCGCAGCGTATTCCACCCAGCAAGAGCCAATACTTTTGAAAGAAAGTGGATCAACCGATGAAGATCGATTCGATAGTGTTCCGCGAATTACAGATGCAGCTGATCTCCCCATTTGAAACAAGCTTCGGCATGACCAGCCAGCGGCGCATCATGCTGGTCGAGGTGCGGGGCGAGGGATTGCACGGCTGGGGCGAGTGTGTTGCCGGCGAGCATCCCTGGTACTCCTCTGAAACCGTGGATACGGCCTGGCAGATCGGTCGTCACGAGCTGGCGCCGCTGCTGCTCGACGGTGAGCCCGAACACGGCGGCAGCTGCAGCGACCTGTTCCGCAGGGTGCGTGGCAACCGGATGGCGAAAGCTGCTATCGAGAATGCCGTGTGGGATCTGCAGGCCCAGCAGGAGGAGGTAAGCCTGGCCGCGCTGCTTGGGGGAACACGCGAGACGATCGCCTGCGGTGTTTCGCTGGGGATCCAGCACACGGTGGACCAGCTGCTGGAGCGCGTCGACGAGTCAATCGCCGCCGGCTACCAGCGGGTGAAGATCAAGTGCCGGCCGGGCTGGGATGTGACCATCTTCGAGGCGATCCGCAATCGCTGGCCGACGCTGCAGCTGACCGCCGACGCGAACGCCGCGTACCAGCTGCGCGATGTCGACCACATCGCCTCGTTTGACCACTTTGACCTGGCCATGCTCGAGCAGCCGCTGTGGAATGATGACTGCTACTTCCACTCCATGTTGCAGCGGCAGATCGAAACGCCGATCTGCCTGGACGAATCGATTCGCAACCGGCGGGATGCGCTGGCTGCGATCGAGATGGGCTCGTGCCGAATCATCAATATCAAGAACGGCCGGGTGGGTGGCTTCGCTGAGGCGATCGGGATCCACAATGCTGCGATGGAGCGTGGCATCCCGGTGTGGTGTGGCGGCATGCTCGAAACCGGCATCGGCCGCTCTCACAACATCGCCTTGTCTTCGCTGCCGAACTTTTCGTTGCCAGGCGATGTGTCGGCGTCCAAGCGTTACTGGAAGGACGACATCATCGAGCCCGCAATCGAGGTGTCAGCGCAGGGAGAGATCACGGTGCCGACCGAGCCAGGGCGTGGCTACGCCTTGCGCGAAGACCTGATCGACCAGCTGACTGTGCGCAAGGATGAAGTACGCGCTTACGCCATGGCCTAGATGTCAGCGGCGTTTGTCGG
>CAXTEW010000055.1:0-13120 GCA_964243175.1 uncultured Acidobacteriaceae bacterium | reverse complement strand
ACGGGTCATCCTGAGCGAAGCCGAAGGACCTGCGCTTGCTTGAAGTTTCGCCAAGAAAGCGACTCTGCGAAACCTGAGCTGTATGCGTAGCGTCACCAGCACCGGTCGGCCACTCACGGCAAAGTTGAGCTTCCACTGCGCCGACAATGAAAGATCAACCGCAGGTCCTTCGACTTCGCTCAGGATGACCCAACTTTTTCGCAGCTTCGACTAGGATGACTCAAGCGTTTAGCGACGCGCTCAGCATGACCCAAGCTTTTTTGACGCCGCTCAGGATGACCCAAGTTCTTCGCGGCTTCGCTTAGCATTACCCGAGCTTTTCGCGACTTCGCTCAGGATGACCCAAGTTTTTCGCGCTTCGCCTAGGATAACTCAAGCGTTTAGCGACGCCGCTCAGGATAGCCCAAGGTATCGGTGCGACCCCGCGCAGTATGCCGCGTTCACTCTTCGCCACAGGCCGCCCCGGCGCTTACTCGACCGGCAGCTTCGCCCTGTATCCATCACGAGCAATGATGTCGTACTTCAACGGCTTGTGTTTTTCATCCTGCATTCGCAGCGGGTTGCCCTCGTCATCGACCAGCTCCACTTGGATCCTGCGGTAGCTGCCATCCTGCTTCGTATTTTCCGGCCTGTAACTGATGGCGTACTGGTTACGAATTGAATTATTGATCTCGTGGAAGATATCCGGCATTTCTCCCTCGAAGCGGGGGAAGAATGCTTCGCCTCCGGTCATGCGTGAAAAGGTGGAGAGCTGGTTATCTGCCTGCAGGTAGTCGATCTCGCGGGAGCCACCCATGCCGCCACGTCCCTCTGACATGATCCGTGCGAACTGCCCGGTGCCCACGCAGAAGATCGTCACGTTCGGCGTTGCCTTGATTTTCTGCATGACGCGGTCGAGCGTGATCTTCGAGAAAGTATCGCGCCCGGATGAGATCAGCACCACGTACTTGCGCCCATCCACGCGGCTAAGCCGGTCGAGCGTTTCGTACACAGCGTCGAACAGGTTTGTCTCCCTCCACGTCGGGATAATCATCGAGTTCAGCGCCTGCGCTACCAGCCGCTTGTCCTGCGTGAAGTCTGTCAGCACCTCGGTATGCATGTCGTAGGTCATGACAGCGACATAGTCATCCGGTTTCAACTGCTGGGCGAAGGCATACGCGGCGTTGCGCATGTCGTAAATGAAGTTGTAATTGGTTGCTGCAAACTCGGTGAGCAGCACGGCCGTGATGGGCGCCTGGATGCGTGCAAAATTCGTGATCTGCTGTGGCTTGCCATCCTCGAGTATGCGGAAGTTCGCCTGCTGGAGGTTGGGCACAAATTGGTGGGTCTTCTCTAGAATGACGCCCACGTCCACATTGACCACCGGCACATCGACCCGCAGCGAGTAGTTGCGCAGCTCGGGCGGCGTGTTCACGACTGGTGCGGCCGCGGGTGGCGGCGGGGGCGCCGGCTGATCCTTCTTTTTCGGGAGGGCGATCGAACCATTGTCGGCGCCCGGCCCACCCTGGTCCGGGGTGGTCTGGTCGGGGGTGGTCTGGTCAGGTGGGGCCTGCGCTGGCCTCGACTGCTGGGGCGGGGTACTGCCCCCCTGCTGCGGTGCGGTCTGCTGCTGCCCGCGCGCGGGCAGGCAGGCAGGGGCCATAATCAGCGAGGCCAGGATGCAGCGGAGGAATGCTCGCTGCACAAGCGGCGATTTATTTCTTGAATTCACGTCCACTCCAAAGAACGCCGGGGATCTGTGCCCTGCGTCGCCGGGCATGCCGGTCCGGCAGCATGGGCCTGCAAGAAGTCTCTTCCACTATGGCAGCCTTGGCAAAGCTGCTGCCGGCACACTGCAATGATCGGCTGCGATGGTTTTGCCGCGATGCTTCCCAGCCAGCTAGTCTGTAGACGTGTCGACTCCACAAAAGGCTTCGCTGCTGGCCGCCCTCCTGTTTGCTGTCACAGCCGCCGCGCAGACCCCCGCCCCTTCCACCCCTCCGCCCTCAAGCGCTGGCACCTTCCCCCTCAGCAGCGTGCACGCGGGTCTGCATGGGACGGCCTACACCGTCTTCGAAGGAGTGGCTCCGGAGCCATTTGGCGTGGACATCCTGGGCGTCCTCCACAACGCGCAAGGCCCGGGAGAAGACCTGATCCTCGCGCGCCTGACGGGTGCCAAGGCCGAGTACACAGGCGTGGTCGCCGGGATGAGCGGCAGCCCGGTCTATATCGATGGCAGGCTGGTCGGCGCACTGGCCTTCCGCATCGGCGAGTTCTCCAAGGAGCCGATCGCCGGCATCACTCCCATTGCCCAGATGCTGCCCGTGCGGGATCTGGACGAGGCGCCGCGCGGCAGCGACGCAGCCCCGGCCGACGCAGTCGGGGCGCAGCCGGACCCGAGCGCGCAGATCACGCCGATCGACACGCCCCTGGTCTTCTCCGGCTTTTCCCCTGCGTCGCTCGCCCTGTGGAAGCAGCACGCTCCCGCGTTCGGCATGGAGCCGCAGGCGGGCCTCGGCGGCGGGTCCGGGTCGACCATCCCTGCAGGTCCACCGCTGGAGCCGGGCTCTGCGGTTAGCGCCCTGCTTGTTGCCGGAGACCTCGAGATCGCGGCTACCTGCACCGTGACCTACCTTGACCAGAAGCACCTGCTGGCCTGCGGGCACCCGCTGACCCAGTTCGGGCAGGTGAGCCTGCCCATGACCAAGGCGGAGGTGGTCGCGACCCTTGCGTCGCCAGCCGGCTCCTTCAAGATCGTCAACACGGGCGAGCCGGTCGGCGCGTTCACCCAGGATCGACAGACCGGCATCGGCGGGCTTGTGGGCGCGGAACCGCACATGATCCCGGTCGAGATCGCGATCCACAAAGCCGCGACCGGATCGCCCAGCGCGCAGACCACGCGCACCCTCCACCTGCGCGTTCTGGACCAGGCGCAGGTCACGCCGACCGCCATCCTGGTCACGTTGTTTCAAGCCCTGCAGCAGACCCCGGCGTACGCAGAAGAAGACAGTTACCGGGTGCACGCTACGGTGCAGTTGCACGGCTATGCCCCGGTCGCCATTGATACGCTGGCTGCGCCCGGCGGGTCCGGTACCGCCGCCGTGACAGCCGCGCTGACGGTCGGGCTGCGCTTCAACGCGCTGTACAGCTCTGCTGATCGCCGGGCTTCGTTCGAGGGCGTGCATATCGATGTAGAAGCGCTGGGCGGCCGGCATGCCATCACGCTGACGCACGCAGCGGCCGAGCAGGCCCGTTTTCATGCCGGCGACCGCGTCACGATCGCGGCGACCCTGGCTCCCTATCGCGGCGCAACCCAGTCTGTGCGCATCCCGGTCACCCTGCCGGCGGCACTGCCCAACGGCGATGTGCGGCTGCTGCTGAGTGATGGTCCCGCGCTTGACCGGCTCCTGAACGCAGGGCGATCCGCAACCGCTAACACCCTGGCCACGACCGTCGCGCAGCTCAATACGCTGCACCCGGATGACCGCCTCTACGTCACCCTGCTCCGCCCTGACGCCGGGCTCAGCGTGGATGGCCGCGTGCTCGGCTCGGTTCCCCTCTCAGTCGAGAACCTGCTGCTGCCCGCGCACGAACGGGATCGGGCCTCCCTGCATAGCGAGTCTGCCGAAACGCTCGGCAGCATTCCGCTGGACGGCAGCTTCGCGGGTGAGCAGATTCTTACTCTCCGGGTAGAATAGGCATCGCTCTACCAGTCCTCAACCCAGTGAGAATCGAATACGCATGATTCAGGGCTTTGCTGTACACGCCGCCGGTGCCGAGCTCCACTCCTTCAAGTACGAGCCGGGCGATCTTCGGCCGGGCGACGTGGAGGTAGCTGTTTCGCACTGCGGCGTCTGCCATAGTGATGTCAACCTGATCGACAATGACTGGGGCCTGAGTAAGTACCCCTTCATCCCTGGGCATGAAGTGGTCGGCAAAGTAGAGTTGGTTGGCGCCACAGTTCGTCATCTGAAGCCGGGCGACCGGGTCGGGATCGGCTGGCAGGCAGACAGCTGCGGACACTGCGAGTGGTGCCGGCGTGGCGAGGAGAACCTGTGCGCCCAGGCAGTGCCCACCTGTGTCGGCCGTCACGGCGGCTATGCGGATCGCGTCCGCGTCGATGCGCGTTTCGCCATTCCTGTACCGGCAACGATGGAGAGTGGGCCGACGGCTCCCCTGCTCTGCGGCGGCATCACGGTGTACTCGCCCATGCGGCTCCACCGTCTCAACCCTGCGTCCCGCGTCGGCGTCCTCGGTATCGGCGGGCTGGGGCACATGGCGCTGCAGTTTGCGCGCGCGTTTGGCGCCGAGGTGACCGCTTTCTCTTCTTCAGAGAACAAGGCGGAAGAAGCGAAGAGCCTGGGCGCCCACCATTTCGTGAACACACGTGAGACCAAGTCGCTGAAAGCACTGGGTGGCGCGTTCGACTTGATCCTGTCGACGGTCAACGTGGACCAGGACTGGAGCGCGTATGTCACGGCGCTGCGGCCGCACGGAGCCCTTGTATTTGTCGGCGTACCGCCCAAGCCTGCCACTCTGCCGGTGTTCCCGCTTATCTCCGGGATCAAGAGCGTGTCAGGCTGCAATATCGGCAGCCCCACGCAGATCGCTGAAATGCTGGACGTGGCGGCCCGCCACAACATCAAGGCCACCACAGAGAACTTCTCTATGCGTGAGGCCAATGCCGCTGTCGAAAAGGCCCGCAAGGGCGCCGTACGCTACCGCGCAGTCCTGGCCAACTAGTTTTTCTCTCTCGCTGAGGATGCCTGATCGCCGACCAACGGGCAGGCCCACCGGTCTTACGAGAACGCGGCACGAAGTGGCCGCCAGCCGCGCAGGCGGTCCTGCCCTGCGCCTCGGCAACCAGGCGCACTGGTAAACTCCTCTGGTGACGATGTCCTCCCGCCTTGCCCTGCTGTGCTTCTGTGCCACGGCTGCCCTCCCAACGATGTGCCTGGCACAGGGTACGCGCCTCTGGAATGAGAGCAGTTTCAGCGACTGGGAAAAAGGGACGCCGCACGGCCTCTCGATCGGCAGCGATGGAACCCTGTCCGCTGGCCTGCAGGTCGACACCATCGCCTCCCTGGGCGTTGCCGATGTATGGGCCGCGACCGGCGACGGACGCGGAACAGCGTATGTCGCCACCGGCTCGCCTGCCCAGGTCGTACGCATCGCCGCCGACGGTAAACAGACCTTGCTCTTTACCACGAAAGATCTGAGTGTGCAGTCGCTGGTACTGGGTCCGGATGGGGCGCTGTACGCGGCTACGCTGCCCTCCGCAAAGGTGTATCGGCTGGATCCGAAGGGCTCGGCGAAGCCACTGGATGAAACGACCGCACCCCTTGCCTTTGACCCGGCGCAGACTGAAGCGAAACCGAAATACATCTGGGCGATGCAGTTCGACCGGCAGGGACGGCTGTACCTTGGCACCGGCGCGCCGGCGGCTATCTACCGTGTCGATCATCCCGCTGGCCCCGCAATCCCGGCGGCGCGGTTCTTCGCAAGCGATGAGCCGCATATACGCTCCCTGCTGTTTACCCCGGGTGGTGACCTGCTGGCCGGTTCTGACGGAACAGGCCTGGTCTACCGCATCCAGCCGGACGGCAATGGCGCGGTGCTGTTTGAAGCACAGAAGCGCGAGATTACCGCGCTTGCTCTCGGTCCAAAGCAGCAGATCTACGTGGCGGCGGTCGGGGAGAAAGGCCGCATCAGTGCCCTGCCACCGCTGCCTGCGGGCGCGGGGAGCGGAGTGCCAACGGCCAGCATCACCGTCACGGTCGTACAGCCTGGCTCGGCCCAATCGGTAAGCACCAACACCGCCATTCCGGATGGATCAGAGATCGACGTGCTGCCGGGCGATGCTGCCCAGGCGCCGCGCAGGCTGTGGGCAGCGCATGAAGACGTGATCTACGGCCTTCGACCGACGCCCGACGGCCTGCTCGTCGCGACCGGCAATCGCGGGCGCGTCTACCGCCTGCACGACGACGGCACCTACGAGGATGTAGCCCACGCGGATGCGGGGGAGGTGATCGGCTTTGCCGATGCTGGCGGCAATGCTGTGTATCTGCCGGCTGCAAACGGCGGCAAACTTCTGCGGATGGCACTGGGGCCGGCCCAGGCCGGCACATTGCTGAGCGAAGTATTCGACGCAACACTGCCTGCGCTGTGGGGCCGGGCCGAGGTCGCGAGCGGCAGTTCCGCTCCCGGCTCCTACGCTTTCGAGGCGCGCACCGGCAATATCGACAACCCGGTTCGCGGCTGGAGCCAGTGGCATGCCGTACGGCCGGAGGACGCAACGATCGGGCAGCCGGGAGGGCGCTTTGCGCAGTGGCGGCTTACGCTGCAGCCCGGCGCGCGCATCCAGCAGGTCGGCCTCAACTACCTGCCCGCCAACGCCGCCCCCGAGGTCGACGAAGTGCTCGTCGCCCCGGGCACACGCGTCAACAGCGCGGCCAACATGTCGTCTTATCCGCAGTCGACGACCCTGACCTTTGCTTCGCAGGGCGGCAATGCCGTGAACCTGGATGCCAATAGCGCGGCGGCTCCGCTGAGCGCGATCCGCGACAAGGGAGCGGTCACCATCCGCTGGGCAGCGCATGACGACAATGGCGACGATCTTCGATTTGCCCTCTTCTACCGTGGACCAGCTGACCCGGATTGGCGCCTGCTGAAGGACAATCTCAGCGATCGCTTCTACAGCTTTGACGCCTCGCTGCTGCCGGATGGACCGTACCGCATGAAGGTCACGGTGACCGACGCGGCATCGCACCCGGCCGGGGCCGCGCTGGGCGGCGAGCGGGTCAGCGACGTGTTCCTGGTGGACACGGCGACGCCTCAGGTCGCAGCGCTGCAGGCAGAAAGACGCAACGCCGGTTTGCATGTCACAGCAACGGTAACAGGGTCCAAGACGCCGATTGCGCGTGCCGAGTATTCGCTGGACGCGGGCCCCTGGCAGTACGTCGAGCCGGTTGGGCGCCTTTCGGATTCGCTGCGCGAGCAGTACGACTTCACAGCAGCTCTGCCGACCGCTCAGTCCGGATCGCAGCACATCCTGACGCTGCGAGCCTTTGATCGCTACGAGAACTCCGGCTCGGCAAAGGTCGCGATCCCTTGAGTAACCGCGGTTTGCCCGCGCCTGTGTGTGGGCAGCGGTGGCCCATTCTGATCCTGCTGCGCGAGGCGCAGGCTACACCCCGAATCTGCCGAGGCCAGCCACGTGCGCTTTGAGCTCTTCATCGCTGCGCGGTACCTGCGTGCCAAGCGGCGCCAGGCCGTCATCGGCATGGTCACGCTTATCTCGATCACGGGCGTTGCGGTCGGCGTCGCGTCGCTGATCCTGGCGCTGGCGATTACGACCGGCATGCGCCGCGACTTGCAGGATCGCCTGCTCTCCTCGACTGCGCACGTCTCGCTGATGCGTGTGCAGAATGACGGCATCCGGGACTGGCGCACGCTGACCGGGCGCCTCGGCTCGCTGCCCCACGTCGCCGCCGCAGCGCCCGCCTTGTATGAGCCGGTGCTGGTGTCGCGTGGCGCACATTCGGGCGGCGCCCTGCTCAAGGGCATCCTGCCGGCCCAGGAGAGCCGGGTGAGCGACATGCTGCGGCAGATGACCTCGGGCAGCGCGGCAGCGCTGGCGGCCGCGGGTCCCGGCGACCCGGCTGCCCAGGCAACGCCGCCTGTCGTGCTGGGCTACGATCTCGCCGACTCACTGGACGCGCACGTCGGCGACACCGTCGTCGTCACCAGCCCGCAGGGGGAGCTCACACCCTACGGCCTGGTGCCCAAGTACCAGCGTTTCCAGGTCGCCGGCATCTTCCACTCAGGCTTTTACCAGTACGACTCCGGCTTCGGCTTTGTGCGGCTGCGCGATGCCCAGGCGCTCTTCGGCGAGCCCGATCTTGTCTCGATTATCTCTTTCAAGGTGGATGACCTGGACCATGCCGACAGCATTGGGAGAACGATTGAGCAGGCTGCCGGGCCGGGCTTCTCGACAACCAACTGGATGGAGCAGAACCGCGAACTCTTTCGCGCTCTCAAGCTGGAGCAGCTGGTTACCTTCATAGTTATCGGCCTGATTGTCTGTGTTGCCGCGCTGAATATCCTGATCGCCCTTACCATGATGGTCATGGAGAAGACGCGCGATATCGCCGTGCTGCTATCGATGGGCGTAGCGCCGGCCCAGATACGCCGCATTTTTCTTCTCCAGGGGCTGCTCATCAGCCTGGTCGGCACCCTGGCCGGGCTGGTCGCTGGTTACGGGGTGGCGTTTATCTGCGGGCACTACCACCTCATCCATCTTTCGGCCGACGTGTACTCCATTGACACGCTGCCTTTTGCCCCCGGGTTCACGGATGGGCTGCTGGTCGTCGCCGTTTCGGTCAGCGTCGCGCTCCTGGCGACGCTGTATCCATCGTCGTCTGCGGCGAAGGTGTTGCCGGCGGAGGCGCTACGGTATGAGTAGCCCCGGACCGGCAGCAAGTCTGCGACCTTCTCTCGCCCAGGAACATCTATTGCTACAGGTAAAAGGCCTAAGCAAGAGCTACTCACCTTCTGCACAGCAGGTGCGGAATAAACAAGCCGCCCCGCCCTTGCAACTCTTCCAGGGACTTAGCTTTGCCGTTCCCCGCGGACAGATCCTGGCTATCGTTGGGCAATCCGGAGTTGGCAAGAGCACGCTCCTTCACCTGCTCAGTGCGCTGGATCGGCCCACAAGCGGCGAGATCTGGATCGATGGCACGGCACTCAGCACGCTTTCCGGTGAGAAGGTCTCGCACTTCCGCAATCGGGAAGTCGGCTACGTCTGGCAGTTCCACTACCTTCTACCAGAGTTCACAGCAGTCGAGAACGTAGCCATGCCGCTCCTGGCTCGTGGCGTAGGCATGAAATCCGCACAGGCGCAGGCAGCGGGCTGGCTGGAGCGGGTGGGCCTTGCAGACCGGAAGCATCATCGTTCCGGTGAGCTCTCGGGTGGTGAGCAGCAGAGGGTTTCGCTCGCCCGTGCGTTGATTACCCGGCCCAAGCTTCTGCTGGCGGATGAGCCCACCGGCGACCTGGACGGGGCTACAGCAGATTCGGTCTTCCTGCTGCTGGAGCAGCTGCACCAGCAGGAAGGCCTGACCACTATCCTGGTAACACACAACATGGCACTGGCGGGCAGGTGCCATCGTGTGTTACGGCTAACACACGATGGAATCCGGGATGCGCCCGAAGCCAGGCTCCCGCCATCTATACAGTAGAAACAGGCAGTGCCCGAGGGTGCTGTTTTGGCCGCAACCCGCTTCTCCCGGTCCGCACAGGGCGGGGTGGAAGCAAGGAAGTAAGGGGGAACATGTTCGAACGGTATACAGAAAAAGCGCGGCGCGTCATCTTCTTCGCACGGTATGAGGCCAGCCAGTTTGGTTCGCCGTATATCGAGACCGAGCACCTGCTGCTGGGGCTGCTCCGCGAAGACAAGGCGTTGACCAATCGCTTTCTACGCTCGCATGCATCCGTCGAGTCGATCCGCAAGCAGATCGAAGGGCACACCACTATCCGCGAAAAGGTCTCGACCTCGGTGGACCTGCCGCTGTCGAACGAGTGCCAGCGCGTGCTAGCCTATGCGGCGGAAGAAGCAGAGCGCCTGTCGCACAAGCACATCGGCACCGAGCACCTGCTGCTGGGCCTGCTTCGCGAGGAAAAATGCTTCGCCGCGGAGATCCTGCACGAGCGCGGCCTGAAGCTGCTGGCCATCCGGGAGGAGCTCTCGCGCGCAACCCAGGAGAAAGCACCGTCGGGTTCAACCACGCAGGGGCGGACCCGCGAGGGCTCGGGCAGCGGCAACCGCGAAACCAGCCTGCTGGCCGAGTTCTCGCGCGACCTGACCCAGGTCGCGATGGATAACCAGCTGGATCCGCTAGTCGGTCGCGACTCGGAACTCGAGCGCGTGATCCAGATCCTGTGCCGCCGCACCAAGAACAATCCAGTGCTGATAGGCGAGCCGGGCGTTGGCAAGACCGCGATCGTCGAAGGCCTGGCTCAGCGTATCTCCGATGGTGAAGTGCCGAGCTTCCTTGCTGACAAGCGGGTGCTGGCGCTGGACCTGTCGCTGATCGTCGCCGGCACCAAGTACCGCGGGCAGTTCGAAGAGCGGCTCAAGACCATCATGAAGGAATTGATGGAGAACCAGAACTGCATCATTTTCATCGATGAGCTGCACACGCTGGTCGGGGCTGGTTCTGCCGAGGGCTCGCTCGACGCCGCCAACATCCTGAAGCCGGCTCTTTCGCGCGGCGAGATCCAGTGCATCGGCGCTACCACGCCTGCCGAGTTCCGCAAGTCTATCGAGAAGGATCGCTCGCTCGAGCGGCGCTTCCAGGCGGTCAAGGTGCCGCCACCAAACGAGGAAGACGCGATCAAGATCATCATGGGGATCAAGGACCGCTATGAGAAGTTTCACGCGGTCTCCTACACCGATGATTCGATCGAGTTCGCGGTCTCGCATTCGAGCCGCTACATCCCGGATCGCTTTCTGCCGGACAAGGCAATCGACCTGATCGATGAGGCCGGGGCACGCGTCAAGCTGCGCCAGACTTCGCTGCCAGAGGAGATCACCGAAGTCCAGAAGCGGATCAAGTTCATCGTCCACCGGATGGAGAACGCCATTGCGAACCACGAGTTCGAGAAGGCGCGCTTCTACTCGGATGAGGAGCGGAAAGAGCGCGAGAACCTGCGCGCTCTGCGGGACAAGTACCACCTCGACGATTCAACGGCCGGTATCGTAAGCCGCGAAGACATCGAGGACGTGGTCAGCCGCTGGACCGGGGTGCCGGTCACCTCGATCAAGGAAGAAGAGACGCAGAAGCTGCTGCGGGTTGAAGGCGAACTGCACAAGCGCGTCATCTCGCAGGAGAAAGCGATCTCGGCGCTGTCGCGCGCGATCCGTCGCTCGCGTGCCGGCCTCAAGTCGCCCAATCGCCCGATCGGCTCGTTCCTGTTCCTGGGACCGACCGGTGTCGGCAAGACGGAAATGGCACGTACCCTGGCGCAGTTCCTCTTCGGCTCGGAGAAGTCGCTGATCCGCTTCGACATGTCGGAGTTCATGGAGAAGCACTCTGTCTCGAAGCTGATCGGTTCGCCTCCGGGCTACGTGGGCTACGAGGAAGGCGGCCAGCTAACAGAGCGCGTCAAGCGTTCGCCGTACTCGGTCGTGCTGCTCGACGAGATCGAGAAGGCGCATCCGGATGTGTTCAACATCCTGCTGCAGGTCTTTGAAGACGGTCACCTGACAGACGGCCTGGGCAACACGGTCGACTTCAAGAACGTGATCCTCATCATGACCTCGAATATCGGCGCACGGCACCTGCAGCGCAAGCAGGGTCTGGGCTTCCAATCGGAACGCGAAGACCTGGTCATGGACAAGGTCGAGGAGCTGGTCAAGCAGGAGGTCAAGCGGACCTTCAACCCTGAATTCCTGAACCGCGTGGACGAGATCATCCTGTTCCACTCGCTATCCGATGGGGACTTGATCCAGATCCTGGAGCTCCTGGTGCAGTCGCTCAACGCGAACCTGGTGCAGAAGGCGATCACGATCTCGGTGACCGACGATGCCAAGAAGTGGATTCTCGAAAAGACGCTGGTGGATCGCAGCTATGGGGCCCGTCCCTTGCGCCGCGCCCTGCAGCGCTATGTCGAGGACCCGCTGTCAGAAGCGCTGATCGCCGGGCATATCAACGAGCGGCCTGCGTTCCTCGAGGTGTATCTCGAGAATAACCAGCTGTTCTACCGTCCGGTCGCCAAGGAAGGTGTCGAGGGTGAGGGTGAGGTCCGCTCCGAGGGCGTTCTTCTCTACAGCGCGTAAGACCACTAACTCAAACTAACGCCGCTTGAGACAGTCAAGTACATGTAGCTAGGCCCCATTCCCCTCAGGAGAATGGGGCTTTTTCTTCCTCAAAGGTGGCATTTGGGTGAACAGAGACTTAGTTTTTGAGTAACTTGGATTACCTCCGTGCAGCAGACACCGAAGGTACTCTTGGCAGGGTCCGTCAGGCTGCGGTCTCATCAAGATCGGTGAGGGACCCATGGAGACACAGAGTCAATTGCAAGCAACAACCCGCCAGGGATCGCTGGCACCGGTTCCAGAGGAGCGGCTGCCGCCCCAGAGCAGACTGCCATCGCTTGAGCGAGACCTCCATCAGCAGGAGACGATCCTGCCGCAGCGCAGCAGTGCCACGATGCCGATCCCTGCGATCGAGGAGCAGGCACCTGAGACTTCGCTGTTCTTCGTCGGGATTGTCTCGGCTTTCATCATTGAAGGCGCTGCGGTCATGGGCATTCTGTACCTGTGCTCACTCTTCGGCTAGAGAGAGCCTGCGGTGCTCCGTACCGGCTTCGTCCGGTAAAGCAGCCTGCGAGCTGGGTCTGCTTCGGCGCAGATGGTAGATCAGGCCTGCCGCGGCGAGCGAAGGCAAGGCGAGGGTTAGCAGCCCGCGGTGGTAGTCGCCGCTTAGATCACGCGCGCGGCCCATCCAGAACGGGCCGACAAAGCCGCCTGCCATCCCTATCCCGTTGATCACCGCGTAGCCAATCGCGGCCGCGCGGCCGGAGAGAAAAGCAGCTGGCAGCGTCAGTGCCGGCCCTTGGGCGCTGCTGTAGGCGACCACTGTCAGGCCGAGAGCCGGGAGCGCAAACAGCGGGCTCCGGTTCCAGCCGCCAAGCAGAAAGCCTGCTGCCATCAGCACACAAGGAATGGCGATGTGGTGGTAGCGCTCGCCGGTGCGGTCAGAATGGTGTGCGTTGGCAAGCATTGCCACAGCCCCAAGCAGGCCCATGCCCGCCAGCCACCCGCCTACGCGTCCGAGACTCCAGCCGGTTATCGCCTGCAGGATAGCTGGCGCGGAGAATGCCCACCCATACAGCACCGTAAGAATGCAGAAGAAGAAGCCGCCAATGCACCACACTCGCCAGTCGCTGAGTACCAGGCGCAGGTCGGTGCTTGTTCGAGTGCCAGTGGCAGTTTGTTTCGCGGCTGCTGCAAGACGCGCTAGCAGCCATGTGCGCTCGCTCTCGCTGAGCCACTTCGCGTCTGCCGGCGTATCGGGCAGGTAGCGAAGAAAGACCACGCCGATCACCAGCGGTGCCAGCGCTTCGACCAGGAACAGCC
>CAXTEW010000054.1:0-13420 GCA_964243175.1 uncultured Acidobacteriaceae bacterium | reverse complement strand
TCTTTCTCAACCTGTTCCTGAACGCGAAGGATGCAATGCAGGAGGGCGGCCAACTACGCGTCAGCACCAGCTGCAATGGCTGCGTACTGGTTTCGGTACGCGACTCGGGCTCGGGCATCTCGCCCGAGCACGTGCAGCGAATCTACGATCCATTCTTCACCACCAAGACTGCTGTCAAGGAGGGCCAGCGCCGCGGCACTGGTCTAGGACTTGCCGTTACCTACGGGATCATGCAGGAACACGCTGGCAAGATCCACGTAGAAAGCCAGCCCGGCGCCGGGACCACCTTTGCGCTCGAATTCCCTTTGAAAGAGAAACCAGCGCATGTCTGAGACGACGTATCCAGCACCTCCCGTATCTGAAGCAACCAGCGGCCGCGGCACCGAGTACACGATTCTGGTCATCGACGACGAGGCAGGCATCCGCGAAACGCTGGAAACGCTGCTCGAGATGGAAGGCTACCGGGTCGAGATGGCGATTGACGGGGAAGCAGGGCTCGCGGCGATCGAGCAGCGGCCCTATGACCTGGTATTGCTGGACCTGGCGCTGCCTGGCAAGAACGGAATCGAGATCCTGTCGCTGATTCGTGAGCGCGCCGCGGAGCTGCCGGTGATCATGCTGACTGCCTACGGCACCGTCGACAACGTGGTCGACGCCATCCGTGCCGGCGCGCAGAACTTTGTCCAGAAGCCATGGGACAACGAGAAGCTGCTGGCGGACATACGCTCCGCAATCGCACGCTACCGCGCGGAAGAAGAAAACATCCAGCTGAAGCGCGCCCTCAAGCGGCGCTACAGTTTCCCGAACATTATCGGCAAGAGCGAGATCATGCTGCGCATCTTCGACCTGGTCGCGCAGGTCGCGCCTTCGCGCTCAACCGTGCTGATCCAGGGTGAGAGCGGCACCGGCAAGGAGCTGATCGCGAAAGCCGTGCACGCCCACTCGCCGCGCAGGGACAAGCCCTTTGTGCCGGTTAACACGGGCGCCGTGCCGACCGACCTGCTCGAGTCCACGCTGTTCGGCCACGTCAAGGGTGCGTTTACCTCGGCCATCTCGGCCAAGAAGGGCCTGTTTGAGGTCGCTAATGGCGGCACGCTCTTCCTGGACGAAATCGGGACCATGCCGCTCGACACCCAGGCCAAGATTCTGCGTGTGCTGCAGGATCGCCGCTTTATGCACCTCGGCGGCACCCAGGAGATCCAGGTCGACGTGCGCATCATCACGGCCACCAACGTTGATCTGCGGCAGGCCGTGCGGGAGAACAAGTTCCGCGAAGATCTTTTCTACCGGCTGGACGTGATCCGCTTTGAGCTGCCACCGTTGCGGGCGCGCCGCGAGGATATCCCGGCGCTGGCCACGTTTTTTCTCCGCCGCTACTCGGAGGAGAACGAGCTGCCCAACCGCACGCTCTCTCCGGAAGCGCTGCGGGCGCTGGTGGATTATGACTGGCCCGGCAATGTGCGCGAGCTCGAAAATGTCATGGAGCGCGGGGTCGTGTTGAGCTCCGGCCCGGTCATTGGCCTTGAGCTGCTGCCCTCGCACGTCACCGGCCGCAGCTACTCGTCGAGCCTGCTCGAGCACAGCAGCCATGCTTCCCTGTTCGACATCATGGAGGATATCGAGCGGAGGATCATCATCGACAAGCTCGAACGCTGCAACTGGAACCAGACCGAAGCAGCCGAGCAGTTCCGCATCCCGCTCTCGACGCTGAACCAGAAGATCAAGCGGCTGAATGTCGAGATCAAGAAAAGGGTTCGCGATAACGGAGGAACAGCAGCGCTGTAGCCGCCCCCAAGTGCGCGGTCCGGTACCTGCGTTACGGCGCGCTTCCGGTTCTGCATCGAAGCCCGCGTAAGATGATCGCAAGGAGCCTCAACAGATACGCCGCGCTTCCTGGCGTCCTCTACCCTTCCCATGGCAGACAGCACAGTGGATCGCGCGGCAAAAAACGTCATACAGTCCTTGCAGGATTACGCGCTACTCAGCGGTCGCGCTCTGTCGAATATCTTTCGCCGCCCGCTTTACCTGGCCGACATCTTCACGCAGGCGGATTCGATTGGCGTCGGCTCCATCCCGATCGTGCTGCTGACAGGATTTTTTACTGGCGGTGTGCTGGCGCTCCAGTCCGCGTCTTCCCTGTCGCAATTCGGCGCGGCGGCGATCACTGGTCAGCTGGTCTCGTTTTCCATGATTAAGGAGCTGGGGCCGGTGCTGACGAGCCTCATGGTCTCGGGCCGCAATGCTTCCGGCATGGCGTCGGAGCTGGGCTCGATGGTAGTCACAGAGCAGATCGATGCCATGCGCGCGCTCGGCACCGACCCGCTCAAGAAGCTCGTCATGCCGCGGATCGTCGCCACGGTGATCATGCTCTTCTTCCTCACCATCCTGTCTGACACCGTGGGCACAATGGGTGGCGGTACTGTGGCAGTATTCATGCTGGGGCAGGGCGGCTCGCAGTACTTCCACGCGGCCTACCAGTCACTCGTCTTTGCCGATATCTTCCAGGGGCTGGTTAAACCCGTCTTCTTTGGCTTCATCATCGCGACGGTGGGCTGCTTCTACGGCATGTCGACCAAGGGCGGAACGCAGGGGGTCGGCCGCGCTACAACACAAGCCGTCGTAGTATCTTCCGTGCTGATCATCGCGAGCGATTTTGTCATCAGCCGCCTGATGATCGGGATCTTCGGACGGTGACGCCCATGGGTGAAGCAGGGAGTGACGCCACCGCTGCCGCGCCAGCAGCGCCGAAGGAGAAGAAAAGCTGGCACGAGCAGCACCCGGATCAGCCTGTGGTCATTTTCGAGGACGTACTCTTCACCTCGCAGGGGCATACCGTTCTTGACAGGATTTCGTTCAAGGTAAGCGGTGGTGAAACGCGCATCCTGCTTGGTCCTGCCGGCGTAGGAAAAAGTGTGCTGCTGAAGCTGGCGAATGGGCTGATCCGGCCCGATTCCGGCAAAATCACCATCTTCGGCGAAGACCTGGCCAAACTCAGCGAGCAGGACCTCTTCTCACTCCGCGCCAACATCGGCATGGTCTTCCAGGAGGGCGCGCTTTTTGATTCACTGTCTGTGCGAGACAACGTGGCGTACCGGCTGACGGAAAACCACGTGCCGGACAGCGAGATCGACAGCCGCGTGCACGAGGCACTGCGCTTCGTCGAGCTGGAAGACACGATCGACAAGTTTCCAACACAGCTGTCGGGCGGCATGCGGCGCCGCGTTTCGATCGCACGCGCTATCATCAGCGACCCGGAGCTGGTGCTGTATGACTCGCCCACGGGCGGCCTGGATCCGATCACGTCCAACACCATTATTGAGCTCGTCATCAAGCAGCGCGATGTGTATGGCTCGAGCTCCCTGCTGGTCTCGCACCGGCTGCAGGATGCGTTTACCCTCGCTACCCATCACTTCAATCAGGGCACACACAAGATGGAGAAGCTGCCCGGCGGCAAGGTCGAGGACAGTACCACCTTCCTGGTTCTGCATGAGGGCAAGCTGGTGTTCGATGGCTCGACGATGGACCTGGTGCATTCGGATGATCCATTCATCAAGGAATACATCGGCTGATTGCGGCGGTGCGAGAGGCCGGGTGCTGGCGCGGCTTGCGACTGGAAGGCCAGCAACAAGGAAGAAGCAATCTTCGCGCAACTGCTGTGGCCAGATCTCGTCTAACAGCACAGCATGCCCTTCCCCAAGCTGCAGCGACGTCCTGAACTCGATGCTCTCCGCGGCCTCTTTCTTGTCTGGATGACGCTGACCCATCTGCCGACAAAAGCCAGCGAATGGGTCAACCAGCCGTTTGGTTTCCTGTCCTCGGCAGAGGGTTTTGTTTTCCTGTCAGCGCTGCTGGTCGCACGGATCTACAGCAAGCAGGCTTCAGAAGATCCGGCCGGGCTGCAGAGCAAGCTTTGGAAGCGGGCGCTTAAAATCTACGGCATCCACGTGCTGATGCTCACGCTGGCCTTTACCGTGGTTGCAGGGCTGGCGGTCGCGACACACCGGGCGGCAATCTACAACCTGCTCGATTTCTACATAGCACACCCCGCGACGGCGATCGTCGGCTCGCTGCTGCTGCTCTACTGCCCTCCCCTGCTCGATATCCTGCCCATGTACGTGCTGTTTCTCGCGGGCACGCCGCTGGTCCTGTCCTGGGCGACCAAGCGTGGCTGGCGACTTCCCCTGGGCATGAGCTTTCTGTTCTGGCTGGGGGCACAGCTCGGTATGCGCGAGTGGGTTCACGGCGGCATCGTTCACCTGACGCACCTGAAGATACCCGAACAGGAAGCCGGCGCTTTTAACCTGCTGGCGTGGCAGGCGGTCTGGATGGCGGGGTTATGGTTGGGCTCGAAGTCCGCCATGGGCGAGTCGCCACTGCGGCGAGTCAACGGCCAGATGGCCACGGGCGCCTTCATGGTCTGCCTGTTTTTCCTGGGAGTCCGCCATGCCTGGTTCGGCGCTCGCCTGACCCAGGACTCGCTCGCATTTCAACTGGACAAGTGGCACATTGGACCCCTGCGGGTGCTCAACCTGGTGGCCTTTACGGTGTTGTTCTACTGGCTACGCCGCTTCGTGTTCCCCATCGTGCAGAATGAGCCCTTTCTTACCCTGGGAAAGGCCTCGCTGGAGGTCTTCTGCGCGCACATCGTCTTCGTATTCCTGGCGCTGGCTCTCATGTACAACGATGTTTCCGAGTTGCATGGAGCAGTCGCCATCATCATTCTGCTGTTGACCTTCTCGGGTCTGTTCCTGCTTGCCTCGCACCTGGTAAAGCGCCGCCGGGCCGCCCGGGCGCCTGGGCGCGAGATGAAAACACCAGACCCTGCCGAAGATCGCGCGGCTGCAGGGGCGGCAAACCAGTCGGCTTAGGACGTCGTTCGCCGGGTGCGCAAGCAGATCCTTCGACTACGCCCTGCGGGCTTCGCTCAGGATGACTCTGCTCTTCGTCGTTGTCTCTCTGGCTGACCCTGCTCTTCGCTGTTGTCTCTATGTCCATCGGGGCGATTGAGAATCAGGATTCACTACCAGCAAACCTGGGTCATCCTGAGCGAAGCCGAAGGATCCGCTTCTGCCCCTGCTCACGCCGCTACACAGCGACCGTGAACGTATCTTCCGTGCGCGTGACCGCGCGGTACATCGTGTCGCGCTCGAAAGGGATGCGGCCGGCCGCCGTGATCAGGCGAACCAGGTCCTGGCGGCGCATTCCCTGCGGTGTCGTTGCGCCGGCATCGTGGTAGATCTTTTCCTCGATCACCGTGCCATCGATATCGTCCGCGCCAAAGCGCAGCGAGATCTGCGCCATCTTCGGCGACACCATCTGCCAGTAGCTCTTGATATGCGGAAAGTTGTCCAGCATCAAGCGGCCAATCGCTATCTGCTTGATGTCGAGCATTCCCGTTGTGCGCGGCAGATGATGCAGGGCCGTGTTGTCCGGGTGGAAGGCCAGAGGAATAAACGTCTGGAAGCCGCCGGTGCGGTCCTGCACGGCGCGCAACCGGCACATGTGGTCGATCCGGTCTTCCTCGTTCTCCACGTGGCCGTAAAGCATGGTCGCATTGCTCCGCAGCCCGAGTTCATGCGCGATCTCGGCTGTCTCCAGCCACTCATTGCCATTGATCTTGTGGTCGCAGATGATGGAACGCACGCGGTCCGCGAAGATTTCTGCTCCGCCGCCCGGCAGCGAATCGACGCCAGCCGCGCGTACCCGCACCAGGACCTCACGTATCGAGAGCTTGGCCCGCTTGGCAAGAAATGCGACTTCGACCATGGTGAAGGCCTTGATATGCACCAGGGGAAAGCGCTGCTTCAAGCCTGTGACCAGGTCAAGAAAGTATTCGAGTGGCAGGTCGGGGTGCAGGCCACCGACGATGTGAAACTCCGTTACGGCTTCCGAGTAGCCCTCGGCCGCCGTCGCCCAGGCTTCCTCGAGCGCCATGGTGTAGGTGCCTTCCGCACCCTTCTTGCGGCCGAAGGCACACAGCCGGCAGGAAGCTACGCAGACATTCGTCGGATTGATGTGGCGGTTCACATTGAAATACGCGACATCGCCATGCAGCCGCTCCCGCACCGAGTTGGCGAGCCAGCCGATGGCCAGGATATCCGGCGAACGATACAGTGCGAGCCCATCCTCGAAGCTCAGCCGCGCCCCGGCTGCCACCTTCTCGGCAATCGGCTCAAGCGCTGCATCGTCGGTCACAAAGCCGTGCTTTCGCTGCGCGGCGCGCGGCGTACTCACTGGTGCCTCTGCTGCCATCATCGGTCACTCCCTCGGATCTGTCTTCCTGATTTTACCGGAGCAGCCACGGCACCTCGATCGCTCGCCGATACCGTCGTCACCATCATCAACAAGGAGGAGAGGGCCCCAGGCTACCGCGCTGTTACCATGCCGACAGATGCCCACGAGGACGCTCAAGCAGTGCTGCCGGGTCGCCCTCTACGCTGTGCTTGGCAGCTTCTTCACCGGGGTCATGGCAGCCGCCAACGCCCTGCCTCCCTGGAACCTGCCAGGATTCAGGGCCAGCAGTGCGCCCCTGAACGTGCAGCCTGGTACCCTGCCCACGCTCGCAGCCGAAGCGCTCGACGGTACGCCGATCACCCTCCCGACCGGGCTCGCGGGACAGCGGAACCTGCTGCTGCTCTCCTGGGCTCGTGATCAGTCGCCCCAACTGGAAACATGGACCGCGGTGGCGCAGGCCCTGCAGCACACCCAGTTCGACTTCCGGATCTATCACCTGCCGGTCAGCGCACCGGAAAACTTCATCTATCGCTGGTGGGATACTGCCTCGCTGCGTGCAGCCGAGACGGACCCCGAGCAACTGCACTGGAGCATTCCGCTCTATACCGACAAGGCACAGCTGCACCAGGCAGTAGGCGGCTCCCCGTCGGAGGAGCATGCCATCCTGGTTCTGCTGGTCGATCGAGGGGGCCACATTCTCTGGAAGGCACAGGGTCCGTCCACAGCGGCGACCCGGGCCAGCCTTCTGACTGCTGCGCGGGACCCACGCTAGCTCATGCTGGCTGCCTGGCCGACCACCGGATCGAGCAGCCGCTCGAGCTCAAACGCATCGACCAGCCCGTTATAGTAGCCCGGAATCGTTGCGGTGACGGTGAAGCCGAAATAGGCGTAGAAGCGCTGGGCAGCGTAGTTATCGACCGCGACCTCGAGAACGATAGCCCGGGTCTGCAGCCTGGCTCCCTGCGCGAAGATCCACTGCATCAGCAGGCCGCCGACCCCTTGCCTTCTGGCAAGCGGGGCAACATCGATCGTCAGCACATGCAACGCTGGCACCGGCTCCCGCGACGCGCCGCGCACCCTGCGGCGGACGGGGCGAACGATCGCGAACCCGAGAACTGATTCTTCGCTGGGCTCACCCCGGTCAGGGGAGAAGGCGACGGTCGTAAAGGAACTGGGGTGGTGCAGGAAGCTGCGCAGCTCGGGGAGGCTGTAGGCGATCCCCGGGGGGAAGCAGACCTGGTCCAGTGCATGAAGCACGGGCAGGTCCAGGTCTGCATAGCCGCGCAGCTGTACCCGGCTCACGCTACTGGACGCCCGGGGCCGGCACCACCGCTGCGCTGGCTGCATCCTCCTGCGCTGGCTCCAGGACAACGCCATCGAACAGCGACGCCGCGACCAGCCGGCCACCCTGCTGCAGTACCTGGTGAACCCGCCAGCCAGCCTGCCAGTACTTCCACGGACTGCCTGCGTCGTCGACGCCAAAGATGGTGGTGGACGTGCGTGACGAGACCAGCACCCGCTTCAGCGATGGGTCATAGTTGAGCCCGCCGATCTCGCCCAGCGGCAGGTTCTTGACCTGCTGCCAGCTGCCACCCGCATCCTTGCTGTAGAAGACGCCCTCGCGACCGCCCGTCCACAGTGCCCCGTCTGCTGAGACCGTCAACGCTCCGATACCGGAGAGTCCGGTAGGCAGCGGAATCGGCTTCCAGTTCGCGCCGCCATCCTCGGAGAACATCAGGTTATTTCGCTGCCCGGCAACGACCCTCTCGCTCAGCGCGCCTAGGTAGCGGTAATCTGCCGGCGGCAGGCTGGTCAGTGTCCAGCTCACACCACTGTCGCCGGAGCGATACACGCCCTTGCTGGTGGCTGCGTACCAGACGGTGCCGTCCAGGCTCAAGCCATTAACACGGCCTTCGATCGCTCCGCCCTTCTGCACGCTGTCGATCGAGCGCGTGACGCGGTGCCCATGTTCGCGAGCCGTAATCTTGCGGCTGGTATGCGTGGAGATGTCGCCAGCACTGATCCACCGGTCGCCAATCAATCTCGCGATGCCATTGTTGGTTCCCGCATAGATCGTCCCGTCGGCTGCCTGGTTGAGTACGAAAACGTCCCTGCCGCCGAGCCCCTCCGCCTGCTGCTGCCAGGTCGCGCCGTCATCCTTGCTGACAAACACGCCGCCGTAGATCTTGTCATTCAGCACGCCTGCATAGAGTGTCTGCGGCTGCTTCTGGTCGACCAGCACGGTCTGCACCACGCGCTGCGAGAAGCCTCCATTGGCATTGTTGAAGGTTTTCCCGCCATCTTCGCTGGCCAGCACACCGCTGCGATCGGTCGCGAGCAGCAGGTGCTGATCGTTGGTCGGGTCAACGTAGACGTCGTTGATGATGACGTCAGGCCCGGTCAGCCGCGCCCAGTTGGTGCCGGAGTCGGCGGTCTTGTACAGCCCTTCTGTTGTGCCGGCGTACACCACGCTCCCGGTGGTCGGGTCCTGCATGAGCACACGGGTGCGGCGCGCCGTGGACGGAATGCCCTGCACCTTGTGAAACTCCTTGCCGGCAGTATCGCTCTTGTAAATACCGGAGCAGGCGCTGGCGTAAACGACCGTCGGTGTGTGGGGATCGATAATGATCGAGAACACGTCCGAGTCGTCGATCAACCCCTGCTTGATGTTGTCCCAGTGCGCGCCGCCGTCCGTGGTCTTCCAGGGCAGGTGCCAGGTTCCGGCATAGACGGTGTTGGTGTCCGCCGGGTCAATCGCGACGGACTCAACCTCGTGCAGCTCGTTGGAGCCGGCCGGGCTCATCTGGTTCCAGTGCTCCCCGCCATCTACCGAGCGGTACACCCCGGACACAGTGCCGGCGACATAGATCTTGGGGTTCGAAGGCGCCTGCGCGAGCGCCCGGACACTCTGGTTATTCATGTCGGGGACACTGATCCAGGTCTTGCCGCTGTCGTGGCTGATGTAGATGCCGCCGCCGCGCTCGTCTACCTTCCACACGCCGCTGACCAGGGTTTTCGGGTCGCTGCTATCGACAAAGATGTTGTCGACGATCAGGTCGTCCGCAGCGCCCAGCTTGGCCAGACGATGCCAGTTCTTTCCCGCGTTGGTGGTCTCGTAGATCCAGGAGCTGGTCGTGCCCAGGTACAGGTGCTGCGGGTTCCTGGGGTCGGGAGCCAGGGAGCGGGCATCGCCTCCATCCGGGCCAACAGAGTTCCAGATCTTCGAGGGAGCGGCTTTCAATGGCAGCGCCTGGGTGGCCGCCGAGGCTGCGAGGGTTTGTGCCTGCCCGCTCAGCACGCATGCGAGTGCCAGCGCGGTGGCAGAAGCGGCGAAACGAACTGGCTTTGGCGCATGTTTGCTGGAACGGGATGTGACCGCGTCAGGGCTTTGCGGAGTGTGGACTGGCATACCAGAGGATGTTTTATTCATTGTGTCCGTGCCGGCACCAGGGCCGGTCTCCTTTAACTAACGTGTGAGCGTCGGTTGCTGTACTCAGGCTGAACGTAACACGAGCCTGGAGACAGAAAGAAGGGCCAGCCGTGGAAACGGCCGGCCCCTCGAGAAGCAGGGTGCGAGGGAGCATAATCTGCCCCCTCGTACCATGGGTTACTGCTGCTTGGCGGCGTGGTGATGGTGGTGGCGCTTGCCAGCGGCATGGGCTGTACGCGGCTGAGCTTTGACGCCCGACTCGTCGATGGCAGTGGTTCCCTGCACATCGGTGTCGAAGGACGCTCCAGCTGGCACCAGGTAGTTGTCCACCTCGTTGGTTCCCTTGGCTCCGGTGCGGACCGAGATGCGCGAAGCATCGATGCCCTTCTCCTTCACCAGGTAGTCCTTGGTGTTGACGGCACGCTGAGCAGCGAGCTTCTCAGGTGTCATCATCGCCATCTTGCGGTGCTTGCCCTTGCCCTTCGTCGGCATGGCCTGGTCAGCGGCAGAGTTACCTACCACGGTCAGCGATGCATCAGACGAGCGCTGCAGGTTGAGGGTTACGTCGTCAAGGCAGGCCTTGGCTTCGTTGTCCACGCGAGCAGGACGCTTGTGGTCACGGTCGAAGGTGATGTCGCAAAGTGTCTGCGTCTTCGGTGCCGGAGCCGGCGGTGCTGCCACGGTGACGGTGGTCGTTGTAGTTGCTGTCTGACCCTTGTCATCTGCCACGTTGCAGGTGACGGTGATCGGGCCGGCGGGTGCGCCTGCTGTGGCCAGCGTCGCGGTGTTGGTCGTGCCAGAGATCTGGCCAGACGTTGCCGAGTAGCTGTAGGTCAGCGGACGGTTCTGCGGGCTGACACCGGTCGAGGTGATGGTGGAGCTGTCACCCGGATTGACGCTGCTGGGGCTCGCCGTGCAGGAGATCGTCGGTGGCTCGAACTGCTTGACGGTAAAGCTCACGTTGCAATCAGCAAACTGGCCAGGCTTCGGGCCTTCGCTGACATGCCCCATGACCTTGTAGTCGCCGGGCTGCAGCGAAGCAGTGTCGACCGTCGCGGTCGAATTGTCACCCCTGGGCTGGACGCCCTGGCCTGTCCAGGTGTAAGTGGCCGGCTTCTTCGGGTTCAGGTTCGTCGCGGTGCCGGTAATGGTGACCGGATCGCCCGGGAAGACAGACGCAGGATTGACCGCGCAGGTCAGCATGACCGGCGGCGGAGGAATGATGTTGCCCAGCTTGAACAGCAGGCCTGCGCTGAGCTCGGCAGAGTCAACGTTGGCGCGGCCACCGGTGATGGGCTGCGGGCCAAAGTCAGCGTGGGTGTACACATAGTCGGCCTGGAACAGGCGGATGCCGATGTGGTGGTTCAGGAATGGCGTGTCGTAATCGAGACCGCCGCCCGCCTTCAGCATCGGGCCCCAGGTGTTGCCATGGACAACATCGGGTTCCGAGTTCGGACCGCCGACGTAGGAGGCACCAGCCATCGCGTGGGCAAAAGGAGTCACGCCATAGGAGGAGGGGTACCGCACGATCAGGCCGGCTGCCGCATCCCGGAAGCTGTCGTTCTTGCCAAGGGAGTGATCCGCATACTCAACCACGCCACCGACATACTTGTTGAAGAAGTATGCTACCGAGCCAATCGCGCCTTCATCCGCAGAGCGGTAGTTCACGGGGTAGGGCTGGCCGGTGATGGCGCTGTTGGTGGTGACAATGCCATGTGGTGCCAGGTACGAGTAGCCGGCAAAGATGTCGACTCGGGACACTGGTGGCTGCTTCGGCATTGTTTGTGCCGGGGTCGCTGGCGCGGTCGCCGGCGGTGTAGCGGTCGAATCCTGCGCTTGAAGCGCTGTGGCACTGAGCCCCACAGCACATCCAGCTAGCAGAACCCGGCTCAGAAGATTCGTTGAACCTCGATACATGCGTCTATCCTCCCAAACCTGCTTAAAAGTCGTACAGAATTCCTAAACGTGGCTGTTCCTGGTGCTCCCGGAGTCCGGTCCGTTCCGCGGAACTGAAGCTACCATACGTTAACTACCTTAGTGCACAGTAACCTTCGCAAGTTGCCTGGGACATAGCGAATTCAGCGCGTATCCGATTGGTCAATGAAGCGAGTCGGCGCGGCTTGACTCGCCAGCCCGCAATCGAACTGACAGCACTAAGAGTGTCCGCTAACCGGCAACAAAGCAAGCAAAATCGACGCGAATCTACCACTTTTGCGCCAGGAACAGCGGTAAAAAGGATGTTTTCGGGGGAGGGAGCAGGGCAGGAGAAAGGCCGCAGACGTTGCGGCCTTTTGGTGGAGAATGGCTGCAGTGAACCGGGAAGGAGTCTTTATTCCGGTTACCGTGGAGGATGCAGGAGAGAACTCCTCACGCGGCCTGCGGTACCTGCGTCACCTGAAATCACGGTACCGCCGTGTGACTCAAGCCAGGTTCAGCGCCCGGCGAGTCGTTCCCCGTTCGCGCTGGATCTTCTCCTGCAGCAATGTAAGCGCATACATCAACTGCTCCGGGCGGGGCGGGCAGCCCGGGACGTAAATATCGACAGGGATGATCTGGTTAACGCCCTGGACGATGGCGTAGTTGTTGAACACGCCACCTGAAGTCGCGCAGGCTCCCATCGAGATCACCCACTTGGGCTCCGGCATCTGGTCGTACAGCCGGCGAATGACAGGCGCCATCTTGTTGGACACGCGACCGGCGATCACCATCAGGTCGGCCTGGCGCGGCGATGGCCGGAAGACCTCCATGCCGAAACGCGCAACGTCGAAGCGGGACGCGCCCATCGACATCATCTCGATGGCGCAGCAGGCCAGCCCGAAGGTCATGGGCCACACCGAGCTCTTGCGGGCCCAGTTCAGTGCGGAATCAAGTGACGCCAGCAGTATGCCTTCCGGCTGCTGCTCGCCGTAAGTCACTTCGCGCAGTTTTTCACGGTTCTTGCCAGAAGACTCGAGAGCGCCGAAAAAGTAGCGGTCCTTGCTCGATCCCTGGCCCGCCCGGTACCCGCCGCCCGGCGTCTGGTCGTCGCCGGCATGGCTGGTTTGCACCGCATTCGAGCTATCCTGTTTGGCCGAAAGAATACCCATAGCCATGAGTATATCGCCTCGTGGAGCCGGCCGCCGCGCGGCGGGGGCATACATCGAGCGCCTGAAAACTCGCCGGCAGACGTGTCAACGAACATGGCCAGGGACAGGAGCATCTCTGGGGAGGAGAGTTTTCTGTGGTTTGCGAGCAATCTATGTCAAAGTAGCTGGAGTGCGGAACACAATAGTTTGTACATTGAGACTTGAAGCAGACTCCTGCGCGAAGGTGTTTGCCACCGCAACTACCTTCGACCAGGCGCGCATGCCACCGCCCAGCAACCACGGGCGGTCGTAGCCATCAGCAACCCCTTTACCCGGAGAGCCATGCCTGCACGTTGTTGTCTTCGCCGCTTGAGCCTGCCCTTGTTGACCCTGCTGCCCTTGCTGGCCGGTTCCTGTGCCAACGCCCAGACTGCTGCAGCAACCACCGAAGCTCGCCTTCAAAAGCTGGAAGCGGCGACAGCCGCGGCCCAAAGCGGGGCAGACAACACCTGGATGCTGGTATCGGCGGCGCTGGTGCTGATGATGACCGGCCCCGGACTGGCCTTGTTCTACTCCGGCCTGGTACGGCGTAAGAATGTCCTTTCCGTCATGATGCAAAGCTTCAGCATGATGGCGATCATTACGGTGCTGTGGGCGTTTGTCTCCTATTCGCTGGCATTTGACTCAGGCT
>CAXTEW010000053.1:8646-13526 GCA_964243175.1 uncultured Acidobacteriaceae bacterium | reverse complement strand
AACCGGGTCGTGCCAAATCTCGATGCCGACGACATGATCTACCAGTTCGCCGCCTCGCGAAACTACAACCCCTATCCGAAACTCGGCACCATCACCGCGGCCCTGACCCAGGTCAACTCGGCAGACGACTTCATCAATCCGCCTGAGCTTCATATCTCCGACAAGGACATCCACCTCGTCCCGCATGGCGAGTTCATCCTGCTGCCCATCACCGAGCAAACCCGCGGCCACGGTACCCACACCCTCCCGGCAATCTGGCAGGGCTATCTGCAGCAGCTGCTGGCGCGGTCAGGTCAACGGTAGACCGCCTGTCTTGCCCTCTGGCGCAAACAGGCTGGTTTGCATAGACTTGGCTGCGGCACGATTCGGCACAAGGGGCAATGCATGAAGAGCAGCAGGATCAGGATTTTCAGCGCGTGTGCGCTGGCAGCAGGGGTCGCCGCGGTTGCGTGTGGCGTTGGGCATGCACAGGCTTCCGGGGCGCATGCGCCATCGACCAGGGCACAAAGGCGGAACGCAGCCGCCGAAGAGGCGGCCCGTATCAAGGCGCTGCCATGGATGGACAAGAGCCTGCCGCCCGACGAGCGCGCGGACATGGTGCTGAAGCAGATGACGCTGGATGAAAAAATCCTGCTGCTGCATGGCAACGGCATGGCGCATACCGATAACTGGAACATGCCGCTGATCAACCAGTCGAATGGTGGCGCCGGCTACATTGCGCCGATCGAGCGGCTCGGTATCCCCGGCATTGATATGTCCGACGCGGCATACGGTGTTCGCTCGTCCGGCGAGAATGGCCGCTATTCAACGGCACTGCCCAGCAATGCCGGCGCCGCCTGCTCCTGGGATCGCAAGGCCGCGTACGAGTATGGCGCGCTGATAGGTCGCGAACTACGCGCGCAGGGCTATAACATGACCTTGGGCGGCGGCGTGAACCTTACCCGCGAGCCGCGCAATGGCCGCACCTTTGAGTATCTCGGCGAAGACCCCGTACTGGGCGGCACCATGGTCGGCCAGCTCATGACCGGCGAGCAGGCGCAGCATGTGATCGGCGATATCAAGCACTACGCCATCAATGACCAGGAAACCGGCCGTAACATCGTCAACGCCATCATCTCCAAGCGGGCGATGCGCGAAACAGACCTGCTTGCCTTCCAGATCGGCGTCCGCGATGCGCAGCCTGGCGCCGTCATGTGCTCCTACAACCGCATCAACGGCGATTACGCCTGCGAAAACGACTACACGCTCAACCAGGTTCTGAAGCACGACTTCAAATTTCCCGGCTTCGTCCTGTCTGACTGGGGCGGCACGCACTCCACGGTGAAGGCCTCGCACAATGGTCTCGACAACGAAGAGCCGGTGGCAGACTACTTCGGCCCAGCGTTGAAGAAGGCTGTCGAGGACAAGCAGGTGTCCATGGCCGAGATCGACGATCACGCCCATCGTATGCTGCGCTCATACTTCGCCGACGGCGTCGTCGACTATCCGACCCAAAAGGCAGTCGTTGATGTCGAGCACGATCTCGATGTCGCACAGATGGTGGAAGAGGGCTCCATCGTCCTGCTCAAGAATGAGCGCAGCATCCTCCCGCTCGAGGGCACGCGCGCCCGCTCCATCGCCATCATCGGCGCGCATGCCGATGTCGGTATGCTCTCGGGCGGCGGCTCTGCCCAGGTAGACCCGCCGGGCGGAAATGCGATCTCGCCGCCGGGCCAGGGCGCGACTCACTGGCAGGAGCACATCTGGTTCCCTACCTCGCCACTGAAGCAGTTACAGAAGGCGCTGCCATCTGCGCAGATTGCCTTCAACTCCGGCGAGGATACCGCCGCGGCTGCGTCCATGGCCAAGCAGTCGGATGTAGCGATCGTCTTTGTGCAGCAGTGGGAGAGTGAAGGCATGGATCTGCCCACACTCGCGCTGCCTGATAACCAGGACGCGCTCGTCGAAGCGGTCGCTGCGGCGAACCCGCACACTATCGTGGTGCTTGAGAATGGCTCGCCCGCACTGATGCCGTGGGCCAACAAGGTGCAGGGCATCGTGGACGCATGGTACAGCGGCTCGCGGGGCGCAACAGCACTGGCAAACATCCTCACCGGTGCTGTTAACCCATCGGGTAAGCTGGCGAATACGTTCCCGATGGCCGACGCCGATCTCCCGCACACGACCATTCCTGAACTGCCGGAAGAAGACAAGGGACAGGGAGCCAGCGCGGTCAATGCCGGTACGCGCGTATCGAAGTACACCGTGACCTATGACGAAGGCTTGAAGGTCGGCTATAAGTGGTACGATGCCGAGCATAAGTCCGTGCTGTTCCCATTCGGGTACGGTCTGTCGTACACCACTTACAGCTACTCCGGCCTGAAAGTAACACCGGGGGACAAGCCCGCTGTCCACTTCATGGTCAAAAACACGGGCAAGCGTGCCGGAGCAGAAGTGGCAGAAGTGTACGCCATGCTGCCGGCGGCTGCGGACGAGCCTCCGAAGCGCCTGGTCGGCTTCGACAAGGTCATGCTGCAGCCGGGTGAGAGTCGCGAGGTGTCGATCGACATCGATCCGCTCTACCTGTCGGTGTACGACGAGGGAAGCAACACCATGAAGATGGTGCCCGGGGCCTACACCTTTGCCGTCGGCGGCTCCTCGCAGACGCTGCCGCTGAAGCAGGAAGTCACGCTGAACGGGAGCTCGGCAGGAACAATGTAGGGGCCGGCGCTCGCGTCGAAAAGAGGGATGGCGTGGTACGCAATCGCGTATACACTGCTTTTACGATGCCCACCACCCCTCCTCGCTCGCGCCGCCTTCTGGCGGCTGCTACCCTCGGTTTCGCCGCGCCCCTGCTGGCGCAAAGCATGCCGCAACCGCTTCCGCAGCCTGACCCCATGCCGCCGCCCATCGCGGATCCGGTGGACCGGCCGTATGTCGGACCAGTCAAGCTGATGGTCGACCTCAGCGATAATGCCCGCCGGGTTGCGACCGTGCATGAGGATATCCCGGTCGCCCGGGGCGCGAAGGAACTGGTGCTGCTCTACCCGCAGTGGATCCCCGGCAACCACTCCCCGACCGGCCCTATCTCGAAGCTCGGCGGCATCGTCACGAGCGTCGATGGCACCCGGGTGCAGTGGGTGCGCGACCGCGTTAATGTGTACGCCTTCCATGTGCCGCTGACCCCGGGGGCAAAGACGGTCGGGCTCGACTTTCAATATCTCTCCCCGATCAAACATGCGGAAGGCCGCATCGAAATCTCGAACGATATCGCCGACCTCGCGTGGAACACCGTCGTCATGTATCCCGCCGGTTATTTCTCACGAGATATCCGGTTCGACACGACGCTCAAGCTTCCGGATGGATGGAAGTACGCGACGGCACTTGAAACAGCCTCGGCAAACGGCGCAACCATCACTTTCAAACAAACGCCGCTCAATACACTTGTCGACTCGCCGCTATATGCGGGTACGTACTACAAGCGTATCGACTTATCCCCGACAGCAACAGACATCGTGCACCTGAATGTCTTTGCCGATAAGGCCGAAGATCTGGAGATAACTCCGGATGAGCTCGACAAGCACAAGCGCCTGGCCGCCGAAGCCGACAAGCTGTACGGCTCGCACCACTATGATCATTACGACTTCCTGCTGCTGCTGAGTGAAAACGTAGGAGGCGTAGGCCTGGAACACCACCAGTCCAGCGAAGATGGGCAGCGCCCGAACTACTTCACAGAGTGGGCCGCCGGCGTCGCCGGGCGCGACCTGCTGGGCCATGAGTACACCCACTCGTGGGATGGTAAGTTCCGCCGGCCTGCTGACTTATGGACGGCTAACTTCAATGTGCCGATGCGCGACGACCTGCTCTGGGTCTACGAAGGCATGACGCAGTATTTCGGCAACGTGCTGACCGCGCGCGCCGGCATGCGCACCCCGGAAGAAACACGGGATGTGTTTGCCCGCGTTGCCGCTGGCTTTGAAGTAAGTCCCAGCCGGGAGTGGCGCCCGCTGGTGGATACCACGAACCAGCCCACCGTCTCGCAGCGCAGTCCCATCACCTGGGTCAGCTGGCAGCGGCCCGAGGACTACTACACCGAAGGCGAGCTGATCTGGCTCGATGCCGACACGAAGATCCGTGAGTTGACTAATAACCAGAAGTCGCTGGATGATTTCGCGAAGCTCTTTTATGGCGTGTACAACGGCAGCTACATCACCTTCACTTATCACTTCGAAGATGTGGTGAAGGCGCTCAACACGGTAGCTCCTTTTGACTGGGACGGCTTCCTGAAGCAGCGTGTGTATGACCTGCACCCGCAGGTGCCCGAAGATGGATTTACCCGCGGCGGCTACAAGCTGGTCTACAACGACACAGAAGCAGGTTGGATCGAGAAAGCCGAAGCAACGTTCGGCTACGCCGACTTCTCCACTTCGCTCGGCTTCTCCATCGGGTCGGCGCGCGGCGGCAATGCGGGTAGTGCCGGCGCCATTGGCAGCGTGTACTGGAACAGCCCTGCGTACAAGGCAGGCGTGACGCCAGACATGGAAATTGTGTCGGTAAACGGCGCCGTCTACTCGCCCAAAATCCTGAAGAAGGCGATCCTCGACGCGGAAAAAGGCAGTACGCCCATCGCGATCGTTTTCCTGCGCGGAGACCAGTACAAGACAATCTCATTTGACTACCACGCGGGTCTCCATTACCCGTCGCTGCAGCGAGTCGATGGCACACCGGCCCGTTTCGACGACATCCTGGCGCCCAGCAAGAGTCCACTACCAGCGATGTAGAAACCGCCTGCGCGGCTGGCGGCCACTCCGTGGCGCGTGCTCGTGCTGCTTGTCTGCGGGACTCTGAGGGTTTCTGACTTGAGGGTAAAATGCCACGTCAGTGGCCGCCGGCCGCGCAGG
>CAXTEW010000053.1:0-8546 GCA_964243175.1 uncultured Acidobacteriaceae bacterium | reverse complement strand
GAGGGTTTCTGACTTGAGGGTAAAATGCCACGTCAGTGGCCGCCGGCCGCGCAGGCGGTCTTGCCTTTCCAGGCGCATAATGGCCCTTATGCTTCGTGTGGCGTTTCTCCTTTTGTTCTTGCTTGTGACTCGGCTGCTGCCGGCGCAGCAGCCCTACGACCTGGTCGACCCGATGATTGGCACGGGTGCTGAGGGCCACACGTTTCCAGGCGCTGCGCTGCCCTTCGGCATGGTGCAGCTCAGTCCGGACACGGCGATCCGGCCGTTCAATCATAGTTACAAGTGGGCTGCCGGTTACCGGTATGAAGACACGACCATCCTGGGTTTTTCGGCGACGCATTTCTCGGGAGCGGGTCACTCTGACCTGGGCGATTTCCTGATCCAGCCCGTAAGTGGTGAGGTGCTGCTGGAGCCGGGCGATGCCGCGACGCCGGGGTATCGATCGCATTTCTCGCATGCGAGTGAGCAGGCGCATCCGGGCTATTACGCCGTCACGCTGGACGACTACGGGGTTCGCGCGGAGCTTACGGCGACAGCACGTGTGGGGGTAAGCCGCTATACCTTTCCTGCGGACAAGCCGGCGAACATTCTGCTGGATATGCGCTCGTCGATCTATAACTACCCCGGCAAGGTGCTGTGGTCGCGGGTTCGTGTGCGCGCGGATGGCACGGTAACGGGGATGCGCGAGACACGTGGCTGGGCGCCGGGCCGGCAGCTTTACTTTGCGATGCGCTTCTCTGCTCCACTGTCCGAGCACGCCTTGTATGACAAGGAGCCTGAGCCGGTGCCTTACCACGGCTTCAGCGGGCCTGGCACGACACCAGGAGATACGCAGGCGATGGAAGGTCGCGGATTGGAAGCCGTGTTTTCCTTCGGTGCTTTAAGACAGCCACTGACGGTTGCCATGGCGGTATCGCCGACAGACGAGGCACACGCGATCGCGAATCTGGATGCGGAGGCGCCGCGGCTGGATTTCCAAGCAACCCATGCTGCCGCACGTGCGGCGTGGGAGAAGGCGCTGGCGGTGCTCGACATAGACGCGGATCGCGCCACGCGCACGAATCTTTACACGGCGCTGTATCACTCGCTGCTTGCGCCATCGCTGTCGATGGATGTAGACGGGAGTTATCGCGGGCCGGATAACCAGGTGCATGTGGCGAGCGGCTTCGACTTTGTGTCGAGCCTTTCGCTGTGGGATACGTTTCGTGCAGAGCAGCCGTTGATGACCCTGCTCGAACCGCAGGCGAGGACTGCGAGCCTGATGCAGTCGATGCTTGCTTCGCAGCGGGAAAGTCCCTTCGGCATCCTGCCTGTATGGCAGTTCCAGGGCATCGAGACCTGGTGCATGATCGGCTACCATGCCGTGCCAGAGCTTGCCGATGCGGTGGGGAAAGGCGCGGCGGGCTTTGATCCAAATGCGGCACTGGACGCGATGGTTGCCAGTGCAACCTATGCGCCGTATGGCCACCTGGGCGCGTACATGCAGCGTGGCTATGTGCCTGTGGATGGTGATGGGGAGGCGGCATCGAAGACGGTCGAGTATGCGTTTGATGATTGGACGATTGCAGAAACAGCGCACCGGCTCGGTCGCGAGGATGTAGCCGCGGTGTTCACAAAGCGAGCAAGCAACTGGAAGAATGTGTTTAACGGGAAAGACGGTTTCGTTGAGCCGAAGCTGGCCAGCGGAGAGTTTCGCACGCCATTTGATCCGGCGCGTGCTGGTGCTGCGTCGGGGTTCACCGAAGGCAATGCATGGCAGTACTCATGGTTTGAACCACAGGACGAGGCAGGGCTGATCCAGGTGCTGGGCGGCGACGAGAAGCTGGTGGCGAAGCTGGATGCGATGTTCGACCAGCAGGTGGACCCGAAGCAGTATGCCGACATAGAAGACATCGCGGGCATGATCGGGCAGTATATCCATGGCAACGAGCCGAGCCACCACCTGGCTTACTTATACGTGTATGCCGGGCAGCCGTGGCGGACGCAGGAGCGACTGGCGCAGATTGTGCAGTCGCAGTATCGGCCGGCGCCCGATGGGCTGGTTGGTAATGACGACCTGGGGCAGATGTCGGCATGGCTGCTGTTTACATCGCTTGGTTTTTACCCGGTGACGCCGGGCGCGAACGAGTATGTGCTGGGGCGGCCGTTTGTAGGGTCAGCCACGTTGCACCTGCCGAATGGGAAGCAGTTTCGTGTTGTTGCGGAGCATGCGGGCGCCCGCTATGTGGGCCGCGTGCTGCTGAATGGCCAGCCGCTGGAGCGCACTTACCTGACGCATGCCGAAATCATGGCGGGTGGAGAAGTGCGATTTCTCATGCAGGCTATGCCGGAGAAGAGCTGGGGTGCGAAAGAGAGTGCGCGACCTTATTCCTTATCGAAGGACGGCTTGCTGCCGTGAGTGGTTTCGACGACTTAGATGTTTCACGTGGAACGAGGTGATTGATAGGTCTTAGTTGTCGACTTAGAACACAGCTTACGCGCAAGGCAGGTTGCAAGGGCACGAGTTAGCCCGATCGCCTGCCGTGAAGCTGGTGCGTGCACAGAGTTATGTGGATGTATGCCACGGATACGCATGCATCGTTGGGGTTCCCAGGCAGGCTGACGCTGGCTTTGCGAGGTCAGGATTGGTTTGTAGAGGAGAACTCGACCTTGTTGTCGCTGTTCAAGACCAAGGCGGCCTCGAACGGGCGGCCGGCTTTGGACGTAAAGCCGGTCAGCTTGCCGGTGCGGTGATCGCGGCAGAGAGCTGCCACGTCAGTCGCATCCAGGGTGCGGCCGGCGATGGTGCGCCAGATAGTGAAGCGACAGCCGGTGTCGTTGTAGGCCGAGCAACCATAGAACTTTGCATCCTCGCGTTGCAGCCGGATGAAGCCGGCCTTGCAGAGTGGGCAGGGCGGCGCTGTTGCTTCCGGGGCGGCTGCGCGAGTCTGCTTTGCTGGTTTCTGTTTCGCGCGTGGTCGCGCGACCGCCTCTTCGCTGCCGGTCGTGCGGGAGGAGGTTGCTCGTTTGACCCCGCTTCGCTTTGCAGGCGATGCGGACGCAGTTGCGTTGCCCGGCTGCTTCGTGGTCGCGCGTTTGCGGGGGGCGCGTTTTGTGGCTGTTGCGGATGTGGCGCCGAGTTCTTTTCGCTCGCCAGGCGAGGGCCGTGGGCTGCGGCTGGCGGGTGTGCTGGCAGGGCGCCAGATGGGACTTCCCGGGCGCGCACCTCCCCCTGCGAGTGGGGCTGCATGCAGTGCGGCAAGTTCCCGCTGCAGGCGCTCGTCGGCCGCGCTGACCACTCCCAGGTACGCGGCTTTGCCTTCGGCGATGTCGTCAAGCTGCTGCTCGAGCGAGCGCGTGAACTCGTACTCCATGAACGAGAAGCGCGAGACCAGTGCGTCGACAACGGCGAAGCCCAGTGCGGTGGGGCGGAGGAACTTTTTATCGTCTTCAAGATAGCCGCGGGCCTGCACATTCTTGAGGATGGCGGAGTAAGTCGAGGGGCGGCCGATGCCGATGCCTTCGAGCTTCTTGATCAGGCTGGCCTGCGTGTAGCGAGGGGGCGGCTGGGTCTTCTTATGCAGCACTTTTCCAGCTTCGGCGCGAACGGCAGAACCGACGGCAAGTACGGGCACCTTGCCGCAGCTTTCTCCATCCTTGGCTTCGTCTTCCTCGTCTGCATCGTCTTTCGCAGTAAGTGCTTTCCAGCCAGCGACGACCAGGATGCGGCCTTCGGCTTTGAACGTAAACGTTTCGCCGTCGTTTTCTGCGGCGTTTCTTGCTTCCATTCGCGTGGTGTTGACGCTCCACTCGGCTTCGGCCAGCTGCGAGGCGACGGCTCGCTGCCAGATCAACCGGTAGAGCTGCCCCTGCGCGGGGTCGTCGCCGGCCTGCTCTGCTGCGAAGTGTGTCGGGCGGATGGCTTCGTGGGCCTCCTGCGCATTGTCGCGTGCGCGCCAGGTTCGCGCGCTGGCGGGCAGCGGGAGCTCTCGTTCTTTCGCGTAGGCGCGAACCTCCTTCAGGGCTTCGGCGCTGAAGTTCTGCGAGTCGGTTCGGTGATAGGTGATGAGGCCTGCTTCAAACAAGCGCTGCGCTACCTGCGAGGTCACGTCCGGCTTCCAGCGGAGCTGGATGCTGGCCGCCTGGAGCAGGGTGCTGGTGGTAAAAGGCGGCGGTGGGCCCTGCCTGGCGATGCGATTGGCGGAGGCGAGCACGGTGCAGTCGCGGCAGGCGGCGGCACGTTTGGCCAGTGCTTCGTCGAGTATGTATTTCGCGTCTTCAACGCCGGGCGTTTTGACGGACTGCTTCTTGAGAAAGGGCGCTGTTTCCCACTGCGCGCGCCAGCTGTTGCCGTCGAAGCTGAGCTCGGCGCCGAAATGTTTGACCTCAACAAATGCCTGGATTTCGCGCTCGCGATCGACAACCAATCGTACCGCGGGGCTTTGCACCCGGCCGGCGCTGAGGCCGCTGTGCGCTGCCTGGCGCGACAGCACGGGGGACACCTGGTAGCCGACAAGCCGGTCGAGAACGCGGCGTGCTTCTTGCGCATGGACGAGGTTGAGGTCGACGGTGCGCGGCTGCTCGATGGCGCGCAGGATGACTTCCGGCGTGATGGCGCCGAAAGAAACGCGGTGAGGCTTGCGGAGTTTCAGTGCTTCCGAGACATGCCATGCGATGGCTTCGCCTTCGCGATCGGGATCGGTCGCGAGGTAGATGGCCTCGGCCTTGGCGGCGCGGGCTCGCAGGGTTTTGACGACATCGGCGCCGCGTCCGCTGAGCTCGTACTGCGGCTGGTAGCCGGGCATGGTGATGCCGAGAGTCTTGACCGGGAGGTCGCGGATATGGCCGACGCTTGCGGCGACGTCCCAGCCCGCGCCAAGGATGCCCTTGATCTTGCGGATCTTGTTCGGACTTTCGACGATCATCAGCTTCACGGCTGGGCCCCGGGGACCAGAGTATCGTGCCGCCACCACCTGCGGTGGGGCTGGTGCGCCTTCGGCGTGGGTGCCGCACGTCAGGAGGTGGGCTCTGGTGCTTTTTTTCCAGGAGCGCTGGAGAAGGGCGGGTTGCGGGCACCCGCTTTCCTTCCTTGCGAGCGCGATTGGTGCGGTGCTGCTGGTTGTGGTTCCGCGCGCTTCTGCTGGTTGTGGTGCAAACGGGAGCCTTTACAATGGCGGACAGTGGGCTGGCAGCAGCTACGTACGCGGGCGAAAAGCGTGGTACAGGGATGAGCCCGCGGGTGCGGGCTTGCGCGCGGTCTGGCTATTCGGACTGGCTCCGCTTAGTATCTGGAACGAACCCGCGTGGCAGGGCTGCTGGCTCGAAGCGCGCACAGCCCTTGGATTTTCACGAACAGGAACTGACGTCTGATGCACCTGTGGAACGACTACGAAGGTACGACCCTCGCCGGGCAATGGAAGCTTGGCAAGCTGCTGCGGACAGAAGGTCGCAGCGCACTCTTCTCGACAACCCAGCCGGATGGCCGCGCAGCGGTGCTGCGCCTGACGGAAGCATTGAATGACCAGGCAGTTTTGCGGGCGCGTTTTCGCTCGATCCAGGCCGCGGGAGATACCTACCTGGTCGCGGTGGAAGGCTTTGGCGATGCCGAGCTGGATGGCTCGCCGCTGAGCTATGCCGTGCTGGAAGCGACGCAGGAGAGTCTTGCGGACATCCTGGCGCAGCGCCGGCTGGCACCCGACGAAGTGCACGAAGTAGCGACGAGCGTGGCTGGCGGCCTGCTGGCGCTGCACGGGCAGGGGCTGGTGCATGGGCTGGTGGAGCCGGAAAGTGTGCTGGCCGCGGGGGACCGGATCAAGCTGCGGTCGGACTGTGCGCGGCCTCGGCCGGCGCCTGAGGATGCAGAGCTTGAAGGTGCGGTGACGGAACAGTCCGATGCGTTTGGGTTGGCCGACATCATTTACAGGTCGCTGACGCTGGGCCGGCTGCAGGATGCGTCGGACGCGCTGGCGCTGCCGGAGCCTTTTGCGACCGTCGTGCGCAACACGGCGAAGCGCGCGTGGGGCGTGCCAGAGGCCCAGGCCGAGCTGCTGCGGTATGCGCGGGCACACGCCCAGCCGGCGGCGGCTGCTGCCCCGCAGCGGGCTGCCGAGACGTCCGCGCCGGAACAGCGGGGCGTTGCGGCATCCTCTGCGACGGCCTCATCCTCTGCCGCAATCTCCTCTGCCGCAACGCCGAGGGCTGCGCAGCCCTCGGCCGTGTCGCCGGCGACGGCTGGTCCTGCAGCTTCTGCCGTGGCGGTGGCAGCTTCGGCTCTGACGGCGCGAGTGGTTGCCGCGAAGAATCCCGGTGCCGGGGCAAGCCAGCGGGAAGCGGCGCCGATGGGTCGCACCGTGGGAACAGGTGCCAGTGTTGAGGCGTCCGACAGCGGCTGGCAGCAGCCGGAGCGAGTATCGGGCGCGACTCGGCGCAACATCGCCATCGCTGCGATCGCGGCGGTCCTGCTCGTGCTTTTGTTTCTCCTGTTCCACCGAGGGAGCAGCGGAACAAAGACTTCTTCCGCAGTCGCCCCCGCGGGGCCTGTGGCCACGCAGCCAGATGCGAGCACGCCTGCCCCGATCGCCCCGGCTCCGCGGGAGGCACCAGCCGTGGCACCAGCGGCGGAGAGCACGTCGCTGCCCGCGGGTACCACCGTCTGGCGCGTGATCGCTTACACCTACAACCGTCGCGATGCTGCGGAGGGTAAGGCAGCCTTGCTCAATCGGCGGTTTCCGGACTTCAGTGCGCAGGTGTGGAGCCGCAGTGGGGAGCGGCCGTTCCTGGTCACGCTGGGCGGCGGGATGGCGAAGGACCAGGCTTTTGCTTTGCGTGCGAAGGCGAGGCACGCTGGGGTTGCGCCGGATGTGTATGCGCAGAATTATCGGCAGTAATGTTTTGTAAGTGCTGTTGTAGCACATAGAGCCCCGCAGAAATGCGGGGCTTTTCTGTTGGCGCGGGTGGGGGAGGTGCGGGGCGGAAGCAGGTCCTTCGGCTTCGCTCAGGATAACGCTTTCCTGGAAGGGCGGGTCTTTGGGAAGCGGTTGACAAGGCGCGGATTTTGCTTGCGAGCAACGTCAACCGAACGTCCTTCGGCTGCGCTCAGGATGACCCGGTTTGGTGGAAACTGGTCTTCGGGGAGCGTGCTTGGGGAGCGCGGGGTCCTATTGGAAGTCGAAGGCGGAAGCAGGTCGTTTGGCTGCGCTCAGGATGACCCGGTTTTTAGTTGGCGCCGGTGCTTCGGGGGTGCTTGGTAAGGCGCAGCCTTTGCTTGTGAGCAAAGTCAACCGCGGGTCCTTCGGCTTCGCTCAGGATGACCCTTTTTGGTGGCCGGTGATGCCTTGGTGGCGCTTAGGGTGCTTCCTTCTCTTGTCCTGCGGTTGTGCTTTGTTGCTGGTGCGGGGGAGCTCAGGCGGTTCTGATGCCGGCGCTGCGGTAGATCTGCATCATGAGCTCCATGTCGCGGAGGCCTTCTTCGCCGCTCATTTTGACCGGCTTGTTATTCGTGATGCAGTCGGCGAAGTAGTCGGCCATGTTGGTGAACTGCTGCGGGTCCTTGATGGGCTCGGGGTAATCAATGTCGTCGTGGCCGCGGCTGCCGTCGGCTTTCGGTACCTGCGCCTTCATGTGGATGCCTTCGTAGCCGAAGGCCGGGGATAACTCGATGATGCCCTTGGAGCCATGCACCGTGTAGGAGCCGTCCATCTGGGCGCCATAGCTGGTGTTGCAGGAGGCCACGATGCCCGAAGGAAACTTCATGGTCCAGCCGACGTTCTCCTCGACCTCGTTGAAGCGGCCATCGTGGTCGATGACGGAGCTGTAGGCGGTGAGCACCTGTGGCTCTTCGCCGGTGAGATAGCGGGCGGCGTTGAGCGAGTAGATGCCAACGTCCATGAGCGGGCCGCCGCCGGCGAGGGCCTTGTTCAGGCGCCATTCGCCGGGCTGGATGTTGAAGCCGTTGGCGCTTTCGATCGCCTGCACCTTGCCGATGGCGCCGGAGCGGATCATTGCAATGGCCTTGAGATTGACGGGCTCAAGCTGGCAGCGGTAGGCGATGAGGAGCTTTTTCCGCGCGGTTTCGCAGGCGGCAATCATGGCGCGAGAGTCGGCCACGGTGGTGGCCATGGGTTTCTCGCAGAGTACATGTTTGCCGGCCTTGGCGGCGCGGATGGTGTACTCGGCGTGCATGCTGTTGGGCAGGCCTATATAGACCGCATCGATGGCGGGGTTATCGCGGATGCGGTCGAACTGCTCATAGGTATAGATCGAGCTTTTCGGCACGTTGTACTGGGCGGCGAGCTTGTCGGCCTTGTCATCGTGGCCGCTGACCAGCGCGGTAACGCCACCGTGCTGCGACTGCAAGAGGCCGGGCATGAAGTGCTCGACGGAGATGCGGCCGAGTCCGACGATGCCGAGGGTCTTGCCGCGGAGTTCGGTGCCCTGGAGGTTTTTCTTGTCCCATTTGGCGGCGTGCATGCTGCTGTTGGCGGCCGCCACCTTGCGGCCCATCGCGATCATAAGACCGATGGTGAGTTCGGCGACGGCGATGGCGTTGGCGCCGGGGGTGTTCATGA
>CAXTEW010000052.1:11222-13533 GCA_964243175.1 uncultured Acidobacteriaceae bacterium | reverse complement strand
CCCCCTGCGGCGGCTGCGCGATCCCGTACCAGGCCCGTCTTAGGGCTGGCTTCGGTGTAGAAAAACTGGCAGCCGCGCTCCTCCATTTCGTCCAGCAGCAGGTCAGCTTCCTTGGATACCTGGGTGAGCGGCCGGTTGATGAACTGCCCCGGAGGATGGACATATTTCTCTGCTGCGGCCTGCTCCGGCTGTGGCTGCTGGCCGGGCGCGGTCTTCGGCGCCTGCTGCTGGTTCTGGTAGGAGAGTCCGGGTTCCGCCATGGCGAAAGCAGCCGGCGAACCGAGAGTGAGCGCACCGCTGGCACTCGCAGCAGCGGCGGCCCGCAATAGTTCGCGGCGGGTAAGGCGGCGATCAGTCAATCCTGCTCCATGCTCCGATGGTACGGTTGTTGCGACTCGCGCAGCGTGTGCCTGCCAGCGACAAACCAGCGCTGCGCCACACTTCCGTCATGCCACGCCAGAGAAGTGTTGCATGAGGGATGCACGAACCAGCTTGGACGACGCGCAGCTTCAGCTGGCCGGCGAAACCACGGCCCCGGGAATGTGCGCCCAAAACTATCTGTGTGCATCCCTATAGAGGTGAACCCGCCCGCGCTCGGTAGGGTGCGTGGCACAACCTGAAGGAGACACCTTGGCCTACGAACTCCCCGCTCTGCCCTACGATTATGCTGCTCTCGAGCCGCACATCGACGAAGCAACCATGAAGCTGCACCATGACAAGCATCACCAGACCTATGTCACCAATCTCAACGGTGCTATCGACAAACACCCGGATCTCGCAAAGCACACACCGGAGGATCTCCTCCGCTCGCTCGACACCATTCCTGACGACATCAAGGCAGTGGTCAGAAACAATGGCGGCGGCCATGTGAACCACACCATGTTCTGGACGATCATGAAGCCGGGCGGCGGTGGTGAGCCGACAGGCAAAATCGCCGAGAAGATCAAGGAAGATTTCGGCTCGTTTGAAGACTTCAAGAAGCTGTTCAACGAGACGACCGCCAAGCAGTTCGGCTCCGGCTGGGGCTGGCTTGTCATCGATGGCGGCAAGCTGAAGGTCGTCACCACGCCCAACCAGGACAACCCACTGTCGCAGGGCAAGTTCCCCATCCTGGGCAACGATGTCTGGGAGCATGCGTACTACCTCAAGTACCAGAACAAGCGGCCCGACTACCTGGCCGCCTGGTGGAACACCGTGAACTGGGACGAGGTCAACAGGCGTTTCGAGACCGCGCAGCAGGCATAAGCCTTCGATCCCGCTTCTGCTTCAAGTATCAGTGCTGTTTGTTTAACGCTTCCTGGCTCGAACACTCTGCCCCGGCCTGGTCCTTTGCGACTGGTCCGGGGCTTCTTCCTTGCAGCCGGGGAGCGACTTTTGCCGCTCCGGCGGGTTCTCTTGAGCAAGGAGCGTTGCCACGCATGCCTCACTTTTATCGCTCGACTTTCGCTTCTCTTCTGCTCAGTGCTGCTGCTGCAAGCGCGCAGACTGCCCTTCCGTCAGGGGGCGCACACTACACTATTACCCAGGGCGGCAAGACGCTCGGGGATGCGCAATACTCTGTCGCGCCCGTCCAGGGTGGCGATACCCTGACCTCGAGCGGGCAGATGAAGCTCGACAAATTCTCGTACTCGTTCAACAACACCGTCACCGTCGATACGCAGGGAAACCTGGTTCGCGACCAGTTGACGGGCTCTGTGCATGGGGCGAAAGCGTCCGGCAACAACATCCAGTTCAACACCGCGTCCGACGCGACAGGTCGCTCCCTGCAGATCCAGATCAATGCCGACGGCAAGCAGACCACCAACACAGTTGACCGCCACCGCAACACGGTGCTGGTGCCCGACCTGGACCCTGCAGCGTACACGCTGATGACACATATCGCGGCGCAGACTCCGCATACGGCGTGGGTCCTGATCCCGAAAGAGAACGGCATCCTGGTGCCCGCCGACTACCAGCCGGCAGCCGATCTGCGTGGCACGCTGAATGGGCAGACCATCACGGTCAAGCATTCAATCGCCGCGCTCAGCGATCAGAATTCTATCGTGATCGAGTTGTTCTACACCGGTGACGGCACGCTGCTCGAAGCCGATCTGAACGCGCAGAACTTCTATGTCACGCGGGACGGCTTCAAGCTGCTGAACCGCCCCAAGCCTGTTGCACCGCCGCATGGGCAGGCGCCGCAGGATCCAAATGGAGCACAGCCGTCGCCTGGAGCACAGCAGCCGGGTGATCAGCCGCAGAACGTACCGGCACCGCCGCAGTAGTCTGGCTCGCCGGAACCAACCGTCTCCCGGGTCCCGGCGTTTGGCTC
>CAXTEW010000052.1:0-11122 GCA_964243175.1 uncultured Acidobacteriaceae bacterium | reverse complement strand
GGCAGCCGGAAGAACCGCTTCAGCGTGGACTCCTTCATCTTCTCGACATCGCCGAAACGCATGTGGTTGGCCACCAGCGAGGCGATCTGGGCGGTGTCTTCGTTCGAAAAACGAAGCCTGGTACAGATTGCCTCGGCCATGCGTGTACCGACTTCTGCGTGTCCGTTGAAGCGGATGCGCCCACCCTCCTCGGACGTATCGCGCGTCGCGCAGGGCGGCTTGCCTACGTCGTGCAGCAGCGCGCTCCAAGCAAGCGTTGCCGCGGTGCCTGGTTCCAGCTTTTCTAGCAGCAGCAGTGTGTGCACCCAGACGTCCCCCTCCGGGTGCCAGTCCGGCTGCTGCTCCACCCCGTGCATGCGATCCACCTCCGGCAACACTTCGCGCAGCAATCCAGTTCGATCCAGCAGCTCGAAGGCATACTTCGCGCGTCCTTCGGTCAGCATCCGGGTCAGCTCATCTCGGATACGCTCGGCGCTGACCTGGTGGATCGTTGTGGCCTGCGAGCGGATCGCCCTTTCTGTTTCCGCTTCCAGCGCAAAGCCGAAGCGGGCGGCAAAGCGTACGGCGCGCAGCATGCGTAATTTGTCTTCTGCAAAGCGCCGCGCCGGCTCGCCGATTGCGCGAACCAGCCCCGCCGCCAGGTCACGCTGCCCACCGACATAATCCAGCACTTCGTCGCGCAACGGGTCATACAGCATGCCGTTGATGGTGAAATCGCGCCGCACGACATCTTCCCGCGGATCAGTCGAGTAGGCAACCGAGTCAGGCCTACGGCCGTCCAGGTACACGCCGTCGCTGCGAAAAGTCGCAACCTCGGTCAGGATCTCTGTCGGACCAGCGTCTCCTGCTTCCGCCGGCGCTGCGGGCGTCGCCACCAGCACAACACCGAAGTGCGCACCGACCGCGAACGTCTTCGGGAAGGTACCAAGCACCACCGCAGGAGCGGCAGCGGTGGCCACGTCATAGTCCTTGGCCGGGCGGCCCAGCAAGCGATCGCGCACACAGCCCCCTGCGTAGAAGGCCTGGTACCCGCCTCGGCGCAGCGTCTCCACGATCCCGCGCGCTGCCTGCTCCGCATCCTGTGACCTGGGCTCTGTCATCGCTTCTCTTAAGATAAAAGATGCGATGGCGAACGAGGGTCACACGACAGAAGAGCATGCCGGAGCGCAGCCCATAAGCGAACCGCCGGGCAGAGCCGGTCTCATTCTGGGCATTGAAACTTCCTGTGACGAAACAGCTGCCGCAGTGGTAGCCGGAGGCACACGGGTGCTGTCGAGCGTAGTCGCCTCGCAGTTCGGCACCCACGCTCCCTATGGCGGCGTCGTCCCGGAGCTCGCGTCGCGCGAACACCTGCGCAACATTGTTCCGGTCGTTCGCTCCGCAATGGCCCAGGCGGGCATACGCTTTGCTGACCTCGACGCGGTCGCCGTAACCGAGGGTCCGGGACTGGCAGGAGCACTGCTTGTCGGGGTGACCTACGCCAAGACGCTGGCCTGGTCGATCAGCAGGCCGCTCGTCGCGGTCAACCACCTTGAAGGCCATATCCATGCCGTGCTGCTGGAACATGCCCGGCAGGCTCCGGCCGAGCCTGCAACACCGGCGATCGCGCTTGTGGTCTCTGGCGGACACACACACCTCTACCTGGCGTCGCGTTCCGCCGGCCTTCGGCTCGGGACCGCGACCGGCAGCTGGCACTACCGCCTGGTTGGTCACACCGTCGATGACGCGGCGGGCGAAGCGTTTGACAAGGTAGCGAAGCTGCTGGGGCTCCCCTACCCTGGCGGTCCATGGATCGATGGGCTGGCTGCTCATGGCGACCCGGATGCGGTCAGCTTCCGTTTCGCCGAGGTGCGTCCCCGCCCCGGCCGGCAGAAGCCAGCCGCTGCAACGACCACCATCGACGCGGATCTCCTGTTTTCCTTTTCCGGTATCAAGACAGCCGTCCTGCGCTACGTGGAAAGTCATCGTCTTGGGCCGTCAATCGCGGCCCGCGCTGCAGCCCTTGCGCAGCTGCCGGCACCTGGACTGACCGACGCACTCGAGCTCTGCGACGCTGAAACCCTGGGCCTGGTGGCTTCGTTCCAGCGTGCTGTTGTCGACGTCTTGGTGCGTCGAACGCTGCTTGCGGCAGCACGCTTCGGGGCCCGGACCGTGCTGGTCTCAGGCGGCGTCGCGGCCAACCGTGAGCTGCGCCTGCGGTTCATGCAGCCGGCCGTGGGCGTATTCGACGGACAGGTGCTCTTTCCTTCTCTGGCGCTGGCAACAGACAACGCCGCCATGATTGCCGCGGCCGCCTGGAACCGCCTGCAATCTGGTCTCGTCGCGCCTGCTTCTCTGCAGGCAGACCCGCGTCTCCAGCTGGGCACACCGTAGCCCGGCACTTGCCGCGTGGAGCCGGCTGCTAGAATCGAGCGGAAAGGCCCCACCCCGCACGAACCAATGACCATTCACCTTTTCAATACACTCAGCGGTCACGTGGAACCGCTTGTGCCCATGGATGGCGCGACCTTTGGCATGTACGCCTGCGGGCCGACCGTGTACGACTACGGGCACATCGGCAACTTCCGCACCTTTGTCCACGTGGATGTGCTGCGCCGCGCGCTCGAACTTGGCGGCACGCCGGTGCGCCACGTCATGAACATCACCGATGTCGATGACAAGATCATCCGCAATGCATCCGCCGCAGGCCTGCAGATTGCCGATTTCACGCGCCGGTTTGAGGAAGCATTCTTTGAAGACCTCGACGCACTTTGCGTGGAGCGTCCGACGGTGGTGCCGCGCGCCACCGAGCACATCCCGGAGATGGTGTCGCTGGTCGAGCGGCTTGCCGCCCAGAACCTCGCGTATCAGACAGAGGATGGGTCCTGGTATTTCCGCATAGCCGGCTTTCCGGAATATGGCCGGCTGTCCAAGCGCGATTTCGCCGGCAGCATCGATGGCGCCCGGGTCGACGTGGATGAATACGACAAGGATGCCGCGCGCGACTTCGCGCTGTGGAAAGCACCGAAGCCCGGGGAACACCACTGGAACGTGGCCATCGGCCCTGGCCGGCCAGGCTGGCACCTGGAGTGCTCCGCCATGGCGCTGCGCTATCTTGGCGATTCCTTTGACCTGCATGCGGGCGGCGAGGACCTCATGTTCCCGCACCACGAGAACGAGATCGCCCAGTCTGAGTGCGCCACGCACCAGGTCTTCGCGCGGCACTGGTTCCACGTGCGCTTCCTGCTGGTGGAAGGCCGGAAGATGTCGAAGTCCGAAGGCAACTTCTATACGCTGCGCGACCTGCTGCTGAAGGGCTACAAGGCGTCGGCGATCCGCTCGCTGCTTATCTCTGTTCCTTACGGGCAGCAGCTGAATTTCACCTTCGAAGGCCTGGCGGCCGAGACCGCGGCGCTGGAACGGCTGCGCCACTTCCGCGACCGGGTACGCGATACTGCCTGGTCAGCCGAAACCAACCTGGAGCTGCTGGCAACAACCGCCCAGGCGCGCGGCGGCTTTGAGGCCGCACTGGCAAACAACCTGAACACAGCGGAAGCTCGTGCTGCCATCTTCGATCTTGTGCGAGCAGCCAACACGGCTGCCGATGCGGGCCGGGTCGGGCACGAGAATGCCTCGGCACTGCTGGCGGTTCTTGAGCACTTCGACCGCGTGTTCGCCGTGCTGTCGACAAACGATGTCGCGATCACGGAAGCAGCCCTGGCATGGGCAGAATGCGAAGGCCGCCTGGGCGAGGTCGCCGCGGAGCTGCTGGCCCGGCGTTCACTGACCGACGCCGGGATCGAAGCCCTGATTGAGGAGCGGAAACAGGCTCGCCGGGACCGCAACTTTCGGCGCGGCGATGCCATCCGCGATGAACTCCTGCAAAAAGGCATCCTGCTGGAAGACAGCAAGGATGGCGTGCGCTGGCATCGCAAGTAGACATCACCATATCGCGTTGCACCGTAATGAGTGTTGCAAGCGGCGCCCCTATGTCCATGACAAGGCTTTTTGACTGCGACGGGATTCGCCAGGAGCTTGCTGGTTCGATCGAGGCTCGCTGCTGCGCATTGGGGAAAGTGAAACATCCGCATCTACTGCTCGATGCCGAGATGGGTCTCGTACGAGGCTGACAAGACTGTTGGGAGCAGTCGCCCTAATAGAGGGTTCGCAAAGGCCAGACCACGCGGCATGCGTCTTTCCTGGTGACAGGTCTCTTGTGCAAGACAAGACGCAGCTTTCGCTGTGTGCAAGCGAAGGTTACGCGAGCAGAAAGTAGGGCAGCCATTGCAGGCTGCCCTTGTTTAGCTCACTTTTATGCTGATTACGCGGGGGACGGGCTTCCTTCCGGAAAGCTGCCGCCATGCTTTGGTTCCGGCTTCAGCACCTGCTGCACATCACCGGCTGGCGTACCACCCGTCGGACCACCGGTCTCCTTCAGCGGCGGCAACTGCTGGCCGTCGATGATCATCCGGATTTCTACAGCGTCCAGCGTTTCCCGCTCGAGCAACGCGGTTGCCATACGATGCATAGCTCCCTGGTTGCCGTCAAGGATGCTGTAAGCAGACTGGTACGCGGTGTCTACCTTGGATCGTACCTCGGCGTCAATCTGCTTCGCTGTTTCTTCCGAGAAGTCCCGGTGCTGGGCGATCTCGCGACCCAGGAAGATCTGCTCTTCCTTCTTGCCGTAGGTGAGCGGTCCCAGTCCGCTCATGCCGTACTCGCAAACCATCTTGCGCGCCAGTTCTGTTGCGCGCTCAATGTCATTGCCGGCACCGGTGGTCATCTGCTTCAGGAAGATTTCTTCGGCAATGCGGCCGCCCATCAGAATGGCAAGCTGCGTGTCGAGATAATCCTTGGTCACGGTATGGCGGTCATCCACCGGCAGCTGCATGGTGACGCCTAGTGCCATGCCGCGCGGAATAATCGTGACCTTGTGGAGCGGGTCCGCGTGGGCACGTGTTGCTGCCACCAGTGCATGGCCAGCCTCGTGGTACGCAGTTACGCGCTTTTCTTCGTCGCTCAGCAGCATCGACTTCCGCTCGGCGCCCATCATGACCTTGTCCTTCGCTGCTTCGAAGTCGATCATCAGGACAGCCTTGCGGTTGGCGCGGGCGGCGTTCAGGGCTGCCTCGTTTACCATGTTGGCCAGGTCAGCACCCGAAAAGCCTGGGGTACCCCGCGCCATCACGCGCAGGTCAACATCTTCTGCCGTTGGTACCTTGCGTGCATGGACAGCCAGTACTTCTTCGCGCCCACGCACGTCTGGACGACCCACAATGACGCGCCGATCGAACCGGCCCGGACGCAGCAGCGCCGGATCCAGGACATCGGGACGGTTGGTCGCGGCGACCAGGATCACGCCGTCATTCGACTCGAAACCATCCATTTCGACCAGCAGCTGGTTCAACGTCTGCTCGCGCTCATCATGACCGCCGCCAAGGCCGGCACCACGATGGCGACCAACTGCGTCGATTTCGTCGATGAAGATGATGCAGGGAGCATTCTTCTTGCCCTGCTCGAAGAGATCACGGACACGGCTTGCACCGACGCCGACAAACATTTCAACGAAGTCCGAGCCGGAGATCGAGAAAAACGGCACGTTCGCCTCGCCTGCAACCGCGCGGGCCAGCAGGGTCTTGCCCGTTCCTGGAGGTCCGACAAGCAGGACACCCTTGGGAATACGGCCACCCAGCTTCTGGAACTTCTGCGCCTCGCGAAGGAACTCAATAATCTCCTTGAGCTCCTCCTTTGCTTCATCCACGCCAGCAACGTCCTTGAAGGTCACTTTCTTCTGCTGCATCGACAGCAGTCGGGCACGGCTCTTACCAAACGACATTGCCTTGTTGCCGCCGCTCTGCATCTGGCGCAGCATAAAGAACCACAGTGCGGCAATAATCACGATCGGCCCGAGATTGAACAACAGCGGCAGCCAGGAGTTGCCCTGGGTATCGCGCACGGTCACCGAGACATGGTTTTCCTGCAAGATGTCGTACAGGTGGGCGTAGGTCACCGGAACCGTCACGTGGTAGGGCGTGCCATTCTTCAGCTTGCCCCGTACCTCGTTATTGTTCGTGACTGTTGCATCTTGAACCTGGCCTGTCTGCGCATCCTGAAGGAAGGTCGAAAACGACACATCCTGGTCGTGCCCAGAGCCACTGCTCTTCTGAAACACCTGCCACAAAAGGATGAGGCAGGCGAAGATGAACACCCAGAAGATTATCGTCTTAACCGTCGAATTCACCAGAAACCCTCACTTCTCGTCCGAGCACCACGCTTGCGCGGGTGGACTCTCACCTGTATAGACGCGCAGCCTGTAACAAAGGAGCAGTTTTACCCTGCAGCGCATCCATCCGCTGAAAGACGCCTGGTTGCAGATTACAGGAGCCTATTCCGGGGCGCAGCACTGATTGTACGACTTTGGGCATCCTGTCCACATTTGGGAGCGGGTCCCTTTTCAGGACCCGCGTTACCCAGGGTCACGGCGCATTCGACCTGTGCCCGAAAATACGCCATTCTTTTCAGGTGAGCACAGCAGCAGCGCCCTCGATGTCGCTCGAAAAGCTTCCTCCCGGCACCCGGCTTGGCATTGCCGTCTCGGGCGGTTGTGACTCGGTCGCCCTGCTGCGACTGGCCGCCGCCGCAGCCCCCAGGCATGGCTGGTCCCTGCGGGTGCTGCACGTGCAGCACGGGTTGCGCGGCGCGGAGTCGCAGGGGGACGAAGCATTTGTACGAAACCTGGCCACTGCACTGGGGCTGGGCTACGGGCTGCTGGACGCCCCTGCCGCGTCCCTGTCGCAGGCACGGCGCATCGGGCTTGAAGAGGCAGGCCGCCTGCTGCGGTATGGCTGGTTTCGCACGCTGCTGCTCGGGGGCGAACTGGATGCGATCGCGACCGCGCACACCCTCGACGACCAGGCAGAAACGGTGCTGGGCAAGTTCCTGCGCGGCAGCTGGACGGCAGGCCTGGGCGGCATCTATCCCGTCGTCGCAGCCGGGGACCTCCCCTCTGTTGAGCCAGCTCCACCGGCGGGGTCCCCGGGCGATCGGGACCAGCAACGCGGCAGCTGGCTGGTGCGCCCCCTACTTGATTGCCGGCGCCAGCGGCTGCGCGACTGGCTTGGCGCCTGCGGCCAGCCGTGGCGAGAAGACAGCTCGAACCTTGACCCGCAGTTCACCCGCAACCGCATCCGGCACCAGCTCCTGCCTGCACTCGTGGAGTTCAACCCGCAGATCGCGGAGCAGCTGCAGCAGATCAGCATCCTGGCACGGGATGAAGAGCAGTACTGGCAGGCCGAAGTGCGGCGCCTGTTGCCACAGCTGTTGTTGCCCGGGCGCCCTGTACGCGGTGGCGGCCGGGCCAGCTCCACCCTGCCCGGCGAGCAGTCGCTGGCCATGGAGGTCGAGCGCCTGCGGGCTTTTCCGACCGCTCTCGCACGCCGCCTCCTCCGCGCCACCGCAGCCCTACTGGGGGTCGCTCTCGGCTTCCCGGAAACTGAGCGCGCCCTGCAGCTACTGGACGGATCGGTCGGCACCACGGCACGGCGCGAGCAGCTGTCCGCGGTGCTGCGCGTGGAAAGAAGTGCACGCGAGCTGCGCTTTGTCCTGCTACCGGCTGCGCCTGAGCCTGCGGCAAAGTCCGGCGCCACCGCGGATGAGATCGAAATCCCCATCCCCGGCGTTGCGCAAGGCTTCGGCATCCAGCTTCATCTCAGCCTTGCCGCCGGGTGCAGCCTTGGCAGCGAAGGCCCGGCGACGCTCCGGGCGGCGCGCCCATCGGACCGCGTCCGCCTGCGCTACTCGAGCGGCGCGCCGAAGCGCGTCAAGGAGGTGCTGGAGCGTATGGGCGTGGGCGCGGCCGAGCGCCCCGGCTGGCCTGTCCTCACCTGGCAAGGGGAGATTGTCTGGCTGCGTGGCGCGGTGCTCGAGCCGACGTCGCTGAACAGCCGGCTGGTCATCACCGTCAACGACTAAACCGCCTATGCGGCTGGCAGCCACTTCATGGCGGGTGTTCTTTAGAGAGATCCGGACCATCGGGAGCACCCGCCCCGCCAAGAAACGCCACGAAGTAGCTGCCAGCCGCACAGGCGGTTTTGCCTGCTATTGCTGCAGCGCCTCCCCCAGCCAGCTGGTAAACGCCTCCGGGTTGCCTTCCCGCTGCAGGAAAGCACGCACCAGCTCCTTGCCGGGCCTGGATCCCCCCGGTTCCAGCACTGCTTCGCGATAGCGCGTCGTTACGCCTTCCGCCAGCAGGTCATTTGCTGCGAACTCACGGAAGAAGTCGAGCGCGATCACCTTGTCATACAGGTAGGTGTAGTAGTTCGAAGAGTAGCCAGTCAGGTGAGTAAAGCTGGCATACAGCTTGTTACCCTCGACCCACTCGTACGGCAGGAAACGGCGGTAATCCTCGGCGAGCAGCTGGTCCAGGTCGAGCGTCGCCGGGTCCAGCCGGTGGGTGTCGAGCGAGTAACTGGTGTAGAAGAGCTGGGTCCGCACAGAATCGGCCCGGCCAAAGGCCCCGGCGCGGTTCATCTTCGCAACCAGGGCAGCGGGTATCGGCTCGTTGGTCTGGTAGTGCAGGGCAAAGCGCGCCAGCAGCGCCGGGTCACGGAAGAACTCCTCCAGCATCTGCGATGGCACCTCGACAAAGTCGCCCTCGGTCGCAATCCCGCTCACCCCTGCCCAGTCCTGGTGGCCGCCCAGGATGGCATGCATCAGGTGGCCGAACTCGTGGAGAAACGTGGTGACATCCGAGTGCTGCAGCAGCCCCGGATCACTGGTCGCCGCTGCTTCGCCCACCGAGCCACCAGGAAAGTTACAAATCAACGCGGCTTCGGGAAGCTGCCGGCCACGGATACCCGGGATCAGCGGCGCCGCCGAAAACCACTTGTCCTTGCCCTCGCGCGGGTGCATGTCCAGGTAGAAGCGACCCAGCCGCCTGCCGCCTTCGCGCGCGTCAAAGACATCCCAGGTGGTCACCGCCGGATGCCATACCTCGGCATCAGCAACTGCGGCAAAGCGCACCCGGAACAGGTCCTCAACCAGCGCGAGGACGCCGGCCTGTACCCGCTCATACGAGAAGTAAGGGCGCACCGCCTGCGAATCGAAGGCAAACGCGGAGCGGCGGTACTGCTCCATCCAAAAACCACGGCTGGCCGCGTCGATATTCCTAGGTGCCGCATCGCCCGCCTCCCGGGCTGCACCCTGCGCGAACGCGAGCACCGCGGCATATTCGCGCTCGGCACCGGCTCGCGTTGCCTCATCGAGCTGATCCAGAAACTGCTGCATGTTGGCAGACGACTCCATCATCTGGTCCGCCGTAGCCAGGTCTGCCCAGGTCGCGAAGCCAAGCAGGTTCGCCATCTCGCGCCGCACCGTCAGCAGCTCGAGCAGCACTGCGGTGTTCTGCGGAAAGGCGCGTGTCTGGTAGGCCAGGAACATGCGGCGGCGCAGCGCTGCATGGCGCGCAAAGGTCATCACCGGCAGGTAGTCCGGAAAGTCTGTCGTCAATACGATGCGGCCGGCATGCTCGCCCTCGGTGCGGGGCGGGTGATTGGCAAGAAAGTCGTCCGGCAGACCGGCAAGCTCCTGCGCATCCTCGACCACGACCGTGCCGACACTTTCCTGCACATTGCGACCGAAGGTGAGCGCAAGCCGGGTTGCCTGCTCCTGCAACTCCTGCAGCCGGGCGCGTGTGGCGTCATCCCGATCCACGCCGGCCAGCCGATAGCTCAACAGGGTGCGCTCGAGGTAGTGCCGCGTCGCCCCGGAGGCAGACGGCTCGGCGCCCGGCAGCGGCACGCCGCTCAGCGCGTGGTACACGTCACGGTTCAAACCGAGAGCCACGCCGGCCTGGGCCACCAGCTGCAGCTGCTCCTGTGCGGTATCACGCATGCTCTTCTCGGGATGCACGCTGTTGAGCAGCGAGAGCTGGGAGCCGGCGGCGCTCAGCACGGCCACTGCATCGTCATAGCAGCGCAGCGTGTTTTCAAGGGTGCGCCCGGCACTCCCGGCTTCCATGTTTTCAAGCAGAATGGCATGGCGATCCAGCGCGTCGGTTACCCAGGCTTCCAGTGCTTGCGGGGAGGGGACGGTCCAGGGATGCGTCATGGTGATAGCGGCAGGGGTTTGCGTCACACGATCCATATCTCCAAGAGTGCACCGGCAGCCCATGCGACGCAAGGCACGGGCTCCCTGCTTTGATGGGGTGCGCACTAGCAGCGCGGCGCCACAGCCTATGCAGGGGCAAGAGGCTCAGCTAGCATCAGCCAGGCAGCAGAAAGCTGCATCCACGAAAGAGAAGCCATGCCCCAGTCCGACATGCGCGAGCCAAAAATGATGCCGACGCCGATCGCCGATCGGCTGGCACCGGTCTGCATCGCGGTCACCGCAGCCGACGCCACCGCCCTGTTCACCCTGGCGGCCGCGTCACTTGCTGAAAGCCGCTTCGTCGAGCTGCGCTTCGATGCGCTGCCTGTACCCGAAGAGGCCGTTGCCGGGCTCGGCACCTTCTGCGCCCGCAACCCGCAGGCGACGGTGCTTGCCACCTGCCGCCGCATGGATGGCGGCGGCGGCTACGGCGGCACGCCCGAGGAGCAGCTTGCGCTGCTGCTGCGTTACGCGGAAGCCGGCGCGGCGCTGGTGGATGTGGAGCTGGAAACGCTCGTCGAGGTGCCGCCCGCGGCGCTGGCGAGGTTTGCTGCCGCCCTGGCAGATGCCGATACGGCGCTGCTGGTCAGCTCGCACGACTTCTCACGGACAGGCGACCTGGATGCGACACTGCTCTCGCTCCGCGCCCTGGCGGCGCCATGCAGCCCCGCTCTGTACAAGGTGGTCTCAACCGCACGGGAGCTGCGCGACAACCTGCGCATGCTGCGCTTCCTCGAGAGCGCATCGCTCGAGGTGTCGGTGGTTGGTGTCTGCATGGGGGAGCCGGGATTGCTGAGCCGGGTGCTCGCGCTCCGGGCCGGCGCGGCCTTTACCTTTGCCGCCGGGGCAGTGCCTACCGCCCCGGGCCAGGTGCCTGCCGCCCTGCTGCGCAGGGATTACCGGGCCGACACGCTGACCGCCAGCACGCTGCTGTACGGCGTCGCCGGCAACCCGGTCAGCCACTCGCTTTCTCCCGCACTGCACAATGCAGCCTTCC
>CAXTEW010000051.1:0-13633 GCA_964243175.1 uncultured Acidobacteriaceae bacterium | reverse complement strand
CCGGTGAGGGGACTAGCTGCGAGTAAACGGGCGCTCGTGCGACCTGGTTCCACTCCACACATCTCTGGAAGAAGCCACAGAATGGAGCATGCTTCCTATGGTCGCCTTCCTCTTAACGATGCTCATTGCGCAGAGTGTTTCTTCGGGACCACCCGTTCCTCCATTCTCTCGTTACTCGGCACACAAGTCAGGCAGCATACGTGCCCTGGCACTCCCTCGGCTTAACACTCCAGAAGAGCGGCAGTTCCGTACTGTGCTCCGGCAGGGCGTCACAAGAGGATACGGCGTTGTGGAAGGTGGTACTGAGACCGAACGCATAGGACCTAACTTCGCCGGCCACTTGGTTCTGGTGCAATGGGGATGTGGCTCAGATTGCATGGAAGCAGCAATCATTGATGGGATCGATGGAACAGTGCTTCACCTGCCGATGCCCTCTGATCGCAGCCTCCCCCGTCCTTTTCCATACCGACGGGGTCAGCTGACATGAGGACACTGAAATTTCAGACGAACAGCCGCTTGGTGGGCATCCCCAATAGACCCGATGGAATGATGTATTACTACACCCTGGAGGGGCATCACTGGCATTACATCGGCAAAGTGGAAGATCCAGAAGTAGATTTCTTAAGCTGCAGGGCACAACATAGCCCCTCAGGCAAGCCACCCGCTAGAAAGACCATGCCGGTGAGTACCAGGGCACTACCGTTCGCGCAAGGCTCAATCAAACCCTGCATAGCTGCGATCTCCTGAGAACGCCGCCAGTCTCCGCCTGTTACGCTCGGGAGAGTGGCCCAGTTCTGCGATGTCGCGCTTCCCGTGCCGCTGGACCGGGTATGGACCTACCGCTGCCTGGCCCAGCCTGCCGGCGAGTTCCAGCCCGGCCTTGCCCCACCAGTAGTGGGCGCTCGGGTGCTGGTGCCTTTTCGCAACGAGAAGATGGCTGGCATCGTCACGCGGGTACATGACGAGGCGCCACCAGTCGAAGCCAAGCCACTCCTGGCCGTCCTCGATACCGAACCATCGATTGCCGCCGACCTGATGCAGCTGGCCGAGTGGATCGCCGGCTACTACCTCTGCCCGCTGGGCGAGGTGCTGCGCACCATGCTGCCGCTAGTCGCCGAGGTGCGTCGGCGGGTGCTGCTGCGGATTGCCGACGCCGGCCGCGCCGCGCTACATGCCGGGGCAGCACAGGGCGCATCGCGTCGTTCCCGCCGCACCCCTGCCGAGCAGGATGTGGAATACAGCGTGCTGAACTACCTCGAAAACGGCGCGCCGGCGCGCATCGGCAGCCTGAGGACAGCAACCGGGGCCACGCGCGACCTGCTCGACGGCATGGTGCGCAAGAAGTGGCTTCTGCGTGAGACCGAGGCCGAGGGCCGTGTCGCCGAGCGCACAGTCCGCTGGGCCGTGTTGCAGGTTTCGCTCGAGGCGGAGGCGCGGCTGCCGAAGCTGAACGCCAATCAGCAGCGCATCCTGGCCGAGCTGGCAGGCGCCGGCGGCGAGCTGCCCTTGCCGGAGCTACGCCTGCTGCTCGAGCGCTCAGCCAGTGGGAGCACGGCACCACCGCCCTCCACCCTGGCAACCTTGCAGCGCCGCGGCCTGCTGGCAATCGAGGAGCGGCCGCTTGCTTTCCAGATGTCGGGCGCAGGGCTGGGCAAAGCAGGCGCGCACGAGCACCGGCTCAATCCCGCGCAGACTGAAGCCCTGGCCGCCGTGACTATCGCCATGGAGCGCGGGCAGTTCGAGCCGCTGCTGCTGCACGGCGTGACCGGCTCGGGCAAGACAGCGGTGTACCTGCAAGCCATGCAGCGTGCACTCGCAAGCGGCCGCGGCGCGCTGCTGCTGGTGCCCGAGATTGGTCTGACCCCGGCAATGGCCGGCCAGATGCATGCTGCGTTCGGCGCCGAAGTCGCGTTGCTGCACTCGGCGCTTACGCCGGAAGAGCGGGCCGAGCAGTGGCACCGGATCCGGCGGGGGGAGGCACGGATCATTGTTGGCACCCGCTCGGCCGTGTTTGCGCCAGTGCGCAATCTTGGCCTGCTGATTGTGGATGAGGAGCATGACAGCTCGTACAAGCAGGAAGAGATGCCGCGCTACCACGCACGCGATGTCGCGGTGATGCGGGCCAAGCTGCTCGGGGCGGCGGTCGTGCTGGGTTCGGCGACGCCGTCGCTCGAGAGCTGGCACAATGCGCGGCGCGGCCGCTACTCGCTGCTTACGATGAGCGAACGCGTCTATAACCGGCCTTTGCCCGCTGTCGAATTGCTTGATATGCGCAACGAGTTCAGGGAAACAGGCCAGGAGCAGCTGTTTGCGCGCAAGCTCATCGAGGAAACCCAGAACACGCTCGACCGCGGTGAGCAGGCGATCATCCTGCTGAACCGCCGCGGCTACTCCTACGTAGCCATGTGCCGGGCCTGCGGGGAGAAGCTGCAATGCGAGAACTGCGCCATCGCGCTCACCCTGCACAAGGCCGTGATCGGTAGCGAGGCAGGCCAGGCGCGGGCAGGGGAGCGGCTGGAGTGCCACTACTGTGGTTACAAAACACGGGTCCCGAGTCGCTGCCCGCACTGCGAATCAGAGCACCTCTACTATCTGGGCGCCGGATCGCAGCAAGGGGAAGAGCGCCTGCTGGAGTTGTTTCCCGGCGCACGCATCGGCCGCATGGATCGCGACACGGTGCGTGGCCGCTTCGACATGGAGCGGCTGCTGCAGAGGCTTCACTCGGGCGAAATCAACCTGCTCGTCGGCACGCAGATGATCGCGAAAGGCCATGACATCCATGGTGTGACGCTGGTCGGCGTCGTTGGCTGCGACCATGCGCTGGGGCTGCCGGATTTTCGTGCGGCCGAGCGGGTGTTCCAGCTGCTGACTCAGGTCTCCGGGCGTGCCGGCCGGGGCGAGCTGCCGGGCAAGGTGATCGTGCAGACCTACCATGCCGAGCATTATGCGATTGCCTGTGCGGCGGAGCATGACTACCAGGGCTTTGTGGAGCGGGAGATGAAGTTACGCCGGTACATGCACTACCCGCCCTTTGCGGTGCTCGCGAACCTGGTGCTGTACAGCCCTCGGCTGGAGGAAGCCGCCGACTGGGCAGGGCGGCTCGGGCAGTGGTTTCGCGACACGCCGCTCGAGGGCGTTCGCATGCTTGGGCCTGCCTCGGCGCCGCTCTCCAAGGTCAAGCGGATTTACCGCTTCCACCTGGTGGTCAAGGCAGCGAACCGCACGGCGCTGCATCGTGCGCTGCGCGGCGCACTGGAGTTTGCGGGCACGGCGGGGATCCCGCGGCGCAACCTGATTGTGGATGTAGACGCGGTCAGCCTGATGTGAGGGATGCTGCCGAAAGCTGTCGGCGTTCTGGACCTCGGGCCGACCCGGTGGAGCCCGGTGTCGGCGGCTGCCTAGTCGATCAGGTGCAGCTCTTTCCCCGGCTTAAAGCGCACCGCCTTGCCGGGGGTGATGGTCACCTCGGTGCCGGTGCGCGGGTTGCGGCCGATGCCGGTCTTCCGGGGCCGCACATTGAAGACGCCGAAGCCGCGAAGTTCAATGCGGTCGCCCGAAGCAAGAGCCTGCTTCAGTCCTTCGAAAATGGTATCTACGGCTGCTTCCGCCTTGTTGCGCGGAAGACCGGTACGTTCCACTACCTGCTGGATGATGTCCTGCTTGATCATGCCTGCCTATCTTGCTGAGCTCTGCTGCACATTGCAGAGTCACTCTGCCTCCCGTAAGATGCAGATTCGAACAGCTATATACCGAATGTGTGCGCGCCGTTTGCCCGGAGTTACCCACCCTCCCTTCGCAGCGCCGCGTGGAGAAGCATGTCTATTAAGAGTGATCGCTGGATCCGTGCCCAGGCCACCGAGCACGGCATGATCTCGCCATTCAGCGAGAAACAGGTGAAGGAAGGGGTCATTTCGTACGGCCTCTCCTCCTACGGATACGACCTCCGTGTCTCCGACGAGTTCAAAATCTTTACGAATGTGAACAGCGCGGTGATCGACCCGAAGAATTTCGACGAGCGATCGTTTGTGACCGTCACCGCGAACTCTGTCATCATCCCGCCCAACTCTTTCGCGCTTGCACGCTCCGTGGAACATTTCCGGATCCCGAGGGATGTGCTCACCATCTGTGTCGGGAAGTCTACCTACGCGCGGTGCGGGATCATTGTGAACGTAACGCCGTTCGAACCGGAATGGGAAGGCTTTGTCACGCTTGAGATCTCAAACACTACCCCTCTCCCCGCCAAGGTTTATGCCAATGAGGGTTTGTGCCAGATTCTCTTCTTTCAGTCGGACGAGTCGTGCGAGATCAGCTACGCCGATCGAAGAGGAAAGTACCAGGGCCAGAAGGGTATTGTTCTGCCGAAACTATAATCCGCGAAATCCACAGGATATGGCACGAAAGTAATGTCGATCGAGTTCCCATTCGGGTATATAAAGTAACCAGTAACAACGCAGATCTGGGGAAAGGGGTTGGGAAACCAACCCCTCTTTTTTGCGCCAGAATGCGGGTCGAATGCCGCCCCGAGCTGGTTTCCAGGCTGCCGATCGCAACCCTTCGCTGATCCTCGCGACGGCAGTACAGCTCTCCCCGAAAAAGCTGCATCACATACCCCCGAAAGTAGTTAGTATGCTGCCGCTGACCATCGTTCCTGTTACTGTCTGGTGTGCACGTGCTACACGACGAGGAGAAATAGATTATGAAGAAGTTCCTGGCAATTCTCTGCCTTGCAGGGCTGAGCGTACCGGCTTTTGCAAGCGACAATGCTGACATTGACAAGCGCCTGGCAAGCGCAACTGCGACCCTGGACGAGATCATGGGCGTACCGGACAAGGCAATTCCGGACTCGATCCTCAAGGATGCAACCTGCGTTGGCGTGATCCCCGGGTTGCTCAAGGGCGCCTTCATCTTCGGCGCGGAGTACGGCCAGGGTGTGGTCACTTGCCGTACCGGCCATGGCTGGAGTGCACCGGCGTTCATCAAGATGACGGGCGGGTCCTTTGGTTTCCAGATCGGTGGCTCGGGTACCGACCTGGTATTGGTGGCTGTCAACCAGAAGGGGTTCCAGGACCTGCTGAAGAGCAAGTTCAAGATCGGTGGAGACGCGGCCGCGGCTGCGGGCCCAGTCGGCCGGGACACGCAGGCTGCGACCAATTGGAAGCTGCAGTCGGAGCTGCTGACCTGGTCACGCTCCAAAGGCCTGTTCGCTGGAATCGATTTGAACGGTGTCGCCGTATTTGAGAACACCGACGACACGACCAAGTTCTATGGCCAGCCACACAGCTTTGAGCAGATTCTGAAGGGCAATGTCCTGCCGCCTGCCGATGCGAAGCAGTTCGTCACGACGGTTGCCAAGTACTTCCACTCAGCCCAGAGCTAGGGTCGACGATAGAAGCTAGGGCCGCCTGCAAGGGTGGTCCCACAGAGCGAAAGGTCAGCCCCTCGGGGTTGACCTTTTCTGCTGCCTGCTTCCAACGAGGCGCTGGCGGCGCAGCAGGCGCTAAACTGGGAACCAGTTACGCGTTCTACAAGGGAGTCGTCTGCGGCAGCTGCTCGAGTACTGGACCGTACGGATGCTGGCCGCCGGGCTGGGTCGGGTGCCCAGGCGGATAGCGCGGGGAGCAGGCGCACTGCTCGGCAGCCTCGCGTACCACGGCCTGCGTCGACTGCGCCGCACCGGCGTCCGAAACCTCGAAATCGCATTTCCAGACGCCGATGACGCGTGGCGTGCACGAACGCTTCGCAACGCCTGTCGCATGCTTGGTTGGCAGCTGGCCGAGTTCTGCCTGATGCGTCGGTACACGCCTGGCAGCACACGCGGGTTCATTCGCTATGAAGGCTTCGAGAACTTCCGGCAGGCCGAGGCGAAGGGAAGCGGAGTCCTGATTGTGACCGGCCACCTGGGTGCCTGGGAGCTCTCAAGCTTCTACCACTCACTAATGGGCCATCCGATGAGCATGGTGATCCGCCGGCTGGACAACGAGCGTGTGGATCGGTTTGTAAACCAGGTGCGATGCCTGCATGGCAACCAGGTGTTGCACAAGGATGACTTTGCACGGGGATTACTGCAGGCAATGCGCGAGGGGCGCGCAGTCGGCATTTTGATGGATACCAACATGACCCCGCCGCAGGGAGTGTTCGTCCCGTTTTTTGGCACCGCCGCATGCACTGCATCCGGGCTCGCGCGGGTCGCACGGAAAACGGGCGCCGCGGTTTTGCCCGGCTGCCTGCTGTGGCATGAGGAGGAACAGGCGTATGTTCTGCATTTTTTTCCGGAGATCGTGATGCAGGGGAGCGGCGATGCTGCCGCGGATGTCCTCGAAAATACGGCGCGCTGCACTGCTGCGATCGAAGCAGTGATCCGGGCATATCCTGACCAGTGGCTATGGCTGCACCGGCGCTGGAAGACACGGCCGGCAGGGGAGCCGCCGCTGTATTGAGCAGGCACGCGGGCGGCGATGCGGAAGAGCGAGCGAGGCAGCATGGCAGAAGGGACCAGAACTCTGGGCGAGCTGGCGGCGAAGGTAGATGCGCAGGTACGGCCTGCAGGAGCCGCATCGCTGTGCGTGGGCCGCGTCGCCAGCGTGCGCGACGCTGCCGCCGACACGCTGGTGTTTGCCAGCGATGCCCGCATGCTGGCCGCAGCGCTTACCAGCCAGGCTGGTGCGATTGTGACAACCAGGAAGCTGGCTGACGAAGCAGCCGCGGGGGAGCGGCCACTGCTGCTCGCTGATCAGCCGAAGCTGGCCTTCGCTCTCGCTGCAAAATTGCTTCGCGCCATTCCGGAGGCGACTGGCCTCGATCCACTGGCCTCGATCGCACCATCGGCTGTGCTGGCAAACGGCGTTTCTGTCGGTCCCTATGCCGTGATCGAAGCCGGGGTGCGACTTGCCGCCGGGGTACGGGTGGATGCGGGCGCGGTGATCGGGGCCAACTGCGTGCTCGGTCGGAGCTGCCACATCTATCCACGCGCCGTGCTGTACCCGGGCGTGCAGCTGGGCGCGCGGGTTGTGATCCACGCCGGCGCGGTACTGGGCTCGGACGGGTTCGGCTATGTGCGGGACGCAGCCACGGGCGCCTACGTGCAGTTTCCGCAGCAGGGCACGCTGGTGGTTGAGGATGACGTAGAAATAGGCGCGAACACGACGATCGATCGCGGGGCGCTTGAGGAGACACGAATCAGGCGAGGCGTAAAGCTGGATAACCTGGTCCATGTGGGCCACAACGTCCAGGTCGGCGAAGACGTAGTCATTGCCGCACAGACAGGCATCTCCGGTTCCAGTGAAATAGGAGCGGGTGCCGTGGTGGCAGGGCAGGTCGGCATTGCCGACCATGTGTCCATCGGTGAGGGCGCGATACTGGGCGCCCAGTGTGGGGTGCCGTCGAACAAGCGGATCGAGGGAACCGGCGTGCTGTTCTGGGGCACGCCGGCGCGGCCCATCCAGCAGTACCTGAAAGAGCTGGCCCTGCTGGCGCGGCTGGCCCGCACCCGGGGCAAGGGCGTGGCGGAACCAGGCAAAGGCAGGGGATAGCGATGGCATTGGTCGTGGTGGGCGGGCACTCCCGCAACATAGGCAAGACATCAGTCGTGGCCGGCCTGATCGCGGCGCTGCCGGAGTGTGGCTGGACCGCATTCAAAATCACCCAGTACGGGCACGGTTTCTGCACCGCGGATGGCGCGGCATGCGACTGCCAGACCGACGAGCACACGATCGCTGTCAGCGCGGAGCGCCCGGATGGCGACCCGGCGACAGACTCGGGGCGCTACCTGCGCGCAGGGGCGGTGCGATCTCTCTGGGTGCGAACGCGTATCGGCATGCTCGCCCCGGCGATGCCGAGGATCCGCAAGGAGCTTGCCGCCTCCGGCAATGCCATCCTGGAATCGAACTCGATCCTGCAATTCCTCAAGCCGGACCTCTACCTGACGGTACTCGACGCGGGCACGGCGGACTTCAAGGACTCGGCCCGGTTGTTTCTGGATCGCGCCGATGCGGTCATCACGGTCGACCGGCCGCTGGCGCCGCAGTGGAAGGGTGTCTCGGGGCGGCTGCTCGAGGGCAAGCCTGCCTTTGTTGTCGCCGCGCCCAACTACCTGTCAGCAGAGCTGATTGCGTTTGTGCGGACGCGCGTGGCGACGGGCACTGCGCTGCCGGCCGACGGGGCAGGCAAGTACGCGGCCACTTAGCAGTCCACAGCGCACCGGAACGCACAGCGCAAAGAAGAGTGTAGATACCCCGGGTCAGTGGTCGGTTTCCAGCGAGCGTCACCAGGAGCAGTGTGCGTTCACCTTGGGTGATGCCGGCTCAGCCGGTGCCGCGCCGATCGCCTGGCAGGAGCTTTGCTTCGCGGGTAGATCCCTCCGGCAAGTCCTGGCAGATGCTATTTACCGGGCGGAAAGGGTTCCGGCTGGAGCGAGCCATCGCGTTGGCGCATGAGGACCTGCACCTTACCCTCAGCGGTCTCCAGTTGCTCCTTGCATGCGCCCGAAAGGCGCATGCCTTCTTCAAACAACTTGATTGAATCTTCGAGCGCGAGGTCGCCGCGCTCCAGTTGCGCGACGATCACTTCCAGCTGCTTTACGTTCTCTTCAAAGGTCGCCATATCTGCTTACAAGCCTAACTCGCTGAGACCGGGGTGCTCCTGCGGCCGCGGACCCAGCGGCCAGTGGAAAAGCCGCTCCCCGTCCAGGATGGCGAAGTCGTTGATGGAAGCGATGCGGCGGCGCATCAGGCCCTGCTCATCGAACTCCCATAGCTCGTTCCCGTACGAGCGGAACCACTGCGCTGCCGCATCGTGCCACTCGTAGCAGAAGCGCACGGCCATGCGGTTCTCCCGGGTTCCCCACAGTTCCTTGATGAGCCGGTACTGCTGCTCGTGCTGCCACTTGCGCGTGAGAAACGCGACGATGCTGGTGCGGCCCTGCAGGAACTCCGTCCGGTTGCGCCACTGGCTTTCGCCCGTGTAGTTCTGAGCGACGAGTTCCGGGTCGCGGGTATTCCAGGCGTCCTCCGCGGCGCGCACTTTCCTGGTTGCCGCTTCCAGGCTGAAGGGCGGGATCAACGGCAGCGTCATGGGCATTCGCTCCTGTCTGTAGCTGTCAGCCGCCCACCGCGGCGGCAGCGCGTTCCGGCAGTACGGCGGCCAGCGTTTCGATAGCCGTGGCGTAGCGGCCGAAGGGTGCGCTGGCGGCGACACCCTGGACCATCGGGCGTGCAATCTCGAGCATTTCCTGGGCGATGCGGACGCCTTCGGCACGGGAAGCATTGGGGCCGTCTCCCTGCTCGGCGGCCGCCGCCATGCGGACCATGATTTCGTCAGGAACCGCCACGCGGAGGTCGTTCTTCATGAACTCGGCATTGCGCAGGCTGGTCAGCGGCCAGATGCCCGCGATGACCGGGATGCGGAACTGTTCGACGCGGCGCAGAAAGGTTTCCAGCAGCCTGAGATCGAAGACCGGCTGGGTGATCGCGTATTCCGCGCCGGCTTCGACCTTGTAGGCGAAGCGCCGGATCTCGTTTTCAATATCAGGAACACCCGGGTTGGCGGCGACCGCGACGGTGAAGCCAGTCGATGCGCCGATCGGATTTCCCCCGATATCGAAGCCGTGGTTCAGTTTGCACACGATGTTGACGAGGCCGATGGCGTCGACGTCGAAGACTGCCGTGGCATCGGGGTAGTTGCCCAGCTTGGGTGGGTCGCCGGTGAGGCAGAGGATGTTCTTGAGGCCGATCGAGGAAGCACCGAGCAGGTCGCTCTGAATCGAAAGCACATTGCGATCGCGGCAGGTGTAGTGCAGGACTGTATCGATGGGGAAGTCGGCGTGCGCGGCCTGCTGGATCTGGATGCAGAGACTTTGCGCGCTCATCCGGGCCGACGCGCGTGGGGAGTCGGGAACATTGATCGCGTCGACTCCATGCTCGGCCAGCAGGCGTGCGCCGGCCAGCTCCTTGGTGGTGTCGATGCCACGGGGCGGGACGATCTCAACCAGCGTGATGAAGTGACGCTCGGCAACGAGGCGCCCGATGGTGGAGCGGGCGGCGAGCGGCGGCGGGGGACTGGCCGCGGCGGCCGCCTGCTCATCCCGGGCCATGACCTGGATACGCGACTCTCTCGACGCACCCGGGCCAGTAGCGGACGGGACCGCTGCCTGCTGCGCGCTTTGTGCGCGCAGCGATGAGCGCATGGCACGGGTGTGCGCGGGCGTGGTGCCGCAGCAGCCGCCAATGAACTGGACGCCGGCCTTGAGGAATTTGCGCGAGAAGCTGGCCATGTATTCCGGCGAGCAGAGATAGATGTTGCGTCCATCGACGGCACGGGGCATGCCGGCATTGGGCATGGCGAACAGGGGCAGTGGCGAGGCAGCGGCCATGCTCTCGATGGCGCTCAGGACGGCCGCCGGTCCGGTGCTGCAGTTGACGCCGATGCCGTGAGCGCCCCAGCTGGCCAGGCGCACCGCGGCGAGCCCGGGCGCTGTGCCATCCAGGCACAGGCTTTCCTCGTCGACCGTGACCAGGGCGACGACCGGCACGCCGGGGGCTGCTTCCCGCGCTGCTGCGAGCGCCTGTTCGGCTTCGGCAAGCGAAAGGATGGTCTCGATGATGAGCAGGTCTACGCCGGCGGCCTCCCCTGTGCCGGAGACCAGGGCCTGGATCTGTTCCGCAAACGCCTCGCGTGCTTCGGCACGGGAAACCTTTCCGAGAGGCTCCATCTTGACGCCGAGGGGTCCGACGGAGCCGGCAACCCAGGCATCCACTGCCTGCTTGTCCTTGAGCTGGGCAACGGCTTCGCGGGCAAGCCGGACGCCCGCCTGGTTGATCTCCGCCACCTTGCTGTCGAGCCCAAAGCGGTGCAGGCGGAAGCGATTGGCGCCGAAGGTGTTGGTCTCGACGATCTGTGCGCCGGCCAGCAGGTATTCCTCGTGCACGCTGCGCACCATGTCGGGGCTCGACAGGTTCAGTTCGTCGTAGCAGCGATTGATAAAGACGCCGTGGTCATAGAGCGTGGTGCCCATGGCGCCGTCGCACAGGATGGGGCGCTCACCGAATAGTTCTTGCAGGGTCTTTGGCATTGTTCTAAGTCAATCGCTGGTTCAAGAGACAGGGTTGTGCCGGCAGCGTGCCATGGCGCGCTGGCCTCTGCACTGCATTCCGGCTGCCGGCGAGTGGCCCCGGCTTCCAGGCCAGGGCCACCGCATCAGCGCCCAGACCTATGCTATGCCAGTGACTATGCCGGCGCCAGCGGCCCCGGGCGCTTTGTTATACTTGGCTTTCTTCCCGTGGTGCAGCTGGCTGGTGGCGCTGCCTTGCCTGGGAAGACCGGGGTTGCCATTTGCGTTTGTTGAACCTGCTTCAGTCTGCCGGCGGCCGCTTTCATCGCCGGGTGCGTGTTGTGTCTGTGATTGCGGCTTTGCTCTTTGTCTCCTTCGGGCTTGCAGCATGTGGGAAGAGCTACTATTTTGCGGGCCGCAACCTGCCGCCCAGCGGCATCCTGAACCGCGTGTTGATCTCGATCCAGGCCTCTGGACGAGGGGCGTTGATCCTCGTGGATGGCCTGTACGATGTGCGCCACAACTACAAGAACACGGTGGCCGGCTTTCCCATCGGCGGGTACTCGGGAACCGCCTTGCCTGTGTCGATCCAGAACCTGCCGGCTGAGCAGGCTGGCCTGGTCTTTTCCGTCTCCGATGGTGCCTTGACGCAGGTGAACTATGCGACAGAAACAGCGGCCGGCCTGTTCTCGCCTCCGGCGTCGGGTGTCGTTGCCTCGTCGATCTTCGCATCATCCAGCCGCCAATACATTGTCGCGGCCGAGCAGCAGAACCATGTGCTCGAGGTCTATGACGCGTCCGCCTCGCCCAGTACGTTTCTGCTGAACCTGCCGGGGGTGTACCGCGTCTCGATCAACCCTGGCGGCACGATCGCCCTGGCCTTCGTGCAGAACGAAAACGCGGTCTACAGTGTGGTTCACCTCACCAGCGCGCAGCAGCAGCAGGCAGCGACACTGCCACCGCCCGCGGGCGGCTCTCACTTCCCCATCACCGGGGTAGCGGCAGAGGACTGCGAGCCACAAAACCTGCCACAATACTGCGTTTACCCGGTAGCTATTCCGTCGACAGCGCCGACGGACCGGCCTATCAAGGCAGTGTTTTCGCCCGATGGCTCTGCTGCGTACCTGGTCGACTGCGGCCCCGAGTGTGGAGGCCAGACTGCCGGATTAACCCGGATCCTGCTGCCTGCGTCGGTTTTCAACACCGGCGCGGCCGGACCGGCGGGCGCAACGCTCTCCACGAGCCAGTTCATTCCAGTACCGGGCGGGGCCACGGATGCCTTGTTCAGCGGAGCGAACACGCTCTACGTCGCGGGGCAGCAGCTGGTGCCTGCGGATCAACTGTTTACCGGTGAGCTCTCCGTCGTGAATCCCTCGGCCGGCACGGTCAGTGCTGCCATCCCGATCTCGGATGGAACCCACAGCCGCATGGTCCTGGCTGATGACGACACGCTGTGGATCGGATCGTCAGAGTGCCAGGGTGGCGAGCGCTACAAGCAGGCACAGGCGGGTGCCAGCACGGCTTATGGCTGCATGACGATGTTCAACACGGGTACCGACACGGTGACCGCGATCGAGTCGTACAAGGGAGACGGAACGGGCATCGCCGCGCTGATCTCGCTGCACAAGGTGTATACCGCCGAAGGTGGCCAGGTGTATATCTACGGCACAACCAATGGCGCAGCACTCGACAACGCAAACGTTACGGTGCAGGGCACAGTGACGGATGTCGCCTATATGGACGCACCCGACGACTCGGACAATACCTGGTACTAACCGCACTGCGGCGTCCCGGATACGAGCGAAGCGCGCGCCTGCATGGTGCGCGCTTCGCTTTTTGGAGAAAAGTATGTCTGAGGCACCGCAATCCTGTGACATCCTGGCGATCGCGGCGCATCGCGACGACGTGGAGCAGACCTGCGGGGGAACGCTGCTGCGAGCTGCTGCCCGGGGCCGACGGACCGCGATTCTCGATCTGACCGCCGGCGAAGCGGGAACCCGTGGCTCAGCCGAGGAACGTGCGGCGGAAGCCCTGGCTGCGGCAGCAATCCTCGGTGTGGCGCACCGGGAAGCGCTTGATCTGCCTGATGGCAATGTCGAAAACACGCGCAGCAACCGACTCAAGCTGGTCCGCGTGCTGCGATCGCTGCGGCCCCGGGTTGTGATTCTTCCGTACTGGACTGCCAGGCATCCGGACCACAGTACCTGTTCGGTTCTGGGGTACGAAGCTAGCTTTCTGGCTGGCCTGCGCAAGCTGGAGACCCTGGATGCCGCTGGTGTCGCGCAGGCGCCGCACCGGCCGTTCAAGATCGTCTACGCCAGCCTGTATGCGGATGTCCGGCCCAGCTTTGTGGTCGACGTCACACCCTGGATCGAGCAGCGGCACCGGGCGCTGATGGCCTATGGCTCGCAGTATGGCAACCAGGACACGGGCGCCGGCCTGTTTGTGCCGGAAGAGGAGATACGCGAGCGCACCTTTGCCGAGGCTCGCCACTACGGACTCCTGGGCGGCGTCCGGTATGGCGAGCCCTTTGTACAAAAAGAGGTGGGGCTGGTCGACGACCTGCTGCACCTCGCGGTGCAATCCATC
>CAXTEW010000050.1:0-13987 GCA_964243175.1 uncultured Acidobacteriaceae bacterium | reverse complement strand
GTCAGCTACGTATTCCTGCTGGGCACGATTGAGCGTGTCGAGCTGCCGCAGGCAGGGAGTGCGCGCTAATGGCAGACCTTCCGCCATGCTTTACGGCGGTGTGAAGTACGCGCGGGACCAGGTTCGCGGCGCTAGGTTTTACATACCGTTGAGGCTTGCCTCTGCCGGCATGCGCCACTCTGCGGAACTAGAATCCGGGGCATGGGTTCCGCTCCTTCCACGCTACGTACCGTGCGCAGCCTGCACCTGTACTTCGGGACATTCATCGCGCCGGCCCTGCTCTTTTTCGCATTTACCGGCGCGCTGCAAACTTTCGGTTTGCATGAGAGCGGCCGTGGCAGCAGCAGCTACACCCCGCCCCGGTGGGCAGTGGTGCTGGGCCAGCTACACAAGAAGCAGACCGTCATCGTGCCCAGACGCAGGCCCTCGACACCGGCGGCAACGCAGGCCGGGCGGACTCTGCCCGGCGACCCGGCTCGCGCGGTTCCACCCGGGCGCCACCGCCATCCGGTTCCCCTCAGGATCTTTTTTCTCCTGGTATGCCTCGGCCTCACCAGTTCCACCATCACGGGCGCATGGCTCGCTTACCGGCACACGCGCCGACCGAGGCTGATCACAGGCCTGCTCCTGCTGGGAGCCATCCTCCCGGTCATCCTGGTCTTCGTGTAAGCCCAACCCGCGCATCAGATCGCGGAACAGGCCAGCGGGCTCAGGATGAGATTCGTGATGTTGCTCACGATCTCGCCGTAGGCATAGCGCGGCGAGGTAGACAGCTTCTTCCATGCCGGGTCCGCACGGAACACATCCCACTGCGCTTCCAGCTCGCGCATATCCGCGAAGCTGAGCATGTAGGTGAGTTGGGGCAGCCGCGGCCCGATCAGCGTGTCCCCGAAAAAAACGGGATGGAAGCCAGCATTCCGGAAGATCTCGAACTCGCCATGGTGAAACATCTCGACCTTGCGTACATGGTCGTAGTCGCTCGCACTCTCGTAGGTGCGTAGCTGAAAAATGCGCTTGCCCCTGGCTGCCGAGGAGGCTGGAGGCGTTAGCCTGGGCCAGCCAGCAAAGGCAGCGAGCAGCGCGCTCTCTACACGCGTAAACGCTGGCGCCGTCGCGGGCGCGTGCCAAAATGGCTCGGCCTGCTGTAGAAACGCCGCGTCGCTTGCCAGCGCGTGGTCCAGGGTCGCCAGTGTCGCAACGGAGGAGGAAGGGATCAGCAGGTAAAATGTGGGGGTTTCTGGCCCGATGTCCAGCCGGAACGCGCCCACCGGCCCGATCCCCTGGCGGCTAAGCGCAGGAAGAAGCGCGTTGGCGAAGTAGTTTTCTGTGAGCGTGGTTTGCGGCCCGGTCTGCATGCGGTAGCAGCGGAGCTGGTAGTACTCGCGCAGTGGCGCAGCGGTGCTTGTGGATTGGGCACCGAGGTCGTGCGTCACCGCAAGTACGGACGTAGCAAGAGAGGCGGCAAGAAGTTCGCGGCGCTGCATGGTGGCCTCCGGGTCGATGCCGGATTCTACCGCAGCGTGGCCAGGTCCTGGGTTTCTGTCGCTGCCAGCATCAGCAGCGTGTGCCCCTACGGTGTGTCCGGGAGGCTGGAGCGAAGCTGCAAACCCCGTAGGACTCGCGGCCATGGGGGAGCAAGAGTACCGAAGTACCGTTGCCGATCCGCGGACGATCTACTACAACCAAAGTGTGACAACGCAGATCTGGGGAACGGGGCTGGGAAACCAGCCCCTCTTTTTTCTTCCGGAAACAGGCGCCGCCCACCTAGCTCGCAAATGCCCTGCCCGGGGCCGCATGAATCGTGGTGCGGTTTGCCTTGTCAGCGATACTCGCGTTCTTCGCGTCTGCAGCCACCCCCAGGTCCTGGTAGTAGAAGGTCTGCGGCAGCGGCTCCACCAGTGGCACACCCTTCACATACAGCAACAGGCTCCAGACGCCGTTGCGCACCCTCGTACGAAGCGCTGGTTTCTTGCTGGCGAGCATCGTGAACATCGCCTCCTCACCCTCGAGGCAGTCGGACCGGCAGCCGAGCAGCTTGGCCGTCTGCCGGGTCCAGAGTTCCGCTTCCGGGTGAAAGCAGATCGCGGGGCTAAGCTGCGCGGCTGCAGCGGACGGTATCGGCTCTCCGCTCCACTGGGCCCAGAGAGCACCTGCCAAGTCCGGCTGATTCGCCACCGAAAGATGTCCCAGCTTGGTCGCCCGGGGATTGAGCTCGATCAGGAACGGCTCACCTGTCTTCGCATCGAGGATGAAATCCAGCCCAAAAAAACCGGACAAATGCAGCGCGTCGGCCAGGATCTTGCCAGCCCTGGTGATGCGTGGATCGTCGATCAGCTTGATCACCAGCGAGGCTCCGGTCTTGCCCTTCGAGGCCACAACCTGCGCCTGGACCTCGCCTAAAATCCGTCCCTCGTGGCACGCGTACATTGCGTTCGCGGGGATGCCGTCCACCAGCGACTGTGCCGTAAGCTCTGGCTCTTTCAGACACTCCAGCCGCGCGAAAGCGACTCCATCGCCTGTGCGCAGCCACTGTTTGAACCGCGCGCTCCAGGGTGCCGACCGCTGCATCTGCTGGAAGGCACGCCGGCATTCGTCTGCCGTGCCGACGATCTGCACACCCTCGCCACCCCAGGTGCCGTCCTTCTTGAGCACATAGGAGGTTCGGTCATCCTGTGACCAACCGGCAAGCTGCTCCTCGTTCAGGATCAGTTCGGTCCTGGGCACGGAGATGCCCAGCTCATGTGCCAGCGCGAGCAGCTTAAATCGCGACCGGATGACTGGGTAGAACTCACTCCTGCCGAGGGAGCGCTCGACGATAGGCAGCAGCTCCGGATACAGGTCCGCCGCTTCGTGTAGCAGCGCGACGGACAGATCATCGGTGGGCAGGACGTACTCGGCGCCACTCTCCACGATGGCGCGCCGGAGCGAACGCACCGGGTTGGCAGGGCTGAAATGGAAGCGCGCCGAAACGTGCGGCGCCTGGGTGATGTTTGTATCCTCGGAGCAAATGATCGCAATCCGGCAGCCATAGGCCGCCAGGAGCATGGTCAGGCGGGTCGCCTGGATCCAGCTCTGCGTCCTTACAAGCAGGATCGAAGGGAAGTGTCTCATTCTGAAATCTTTCTGCCTGAAGGTGGCATGTAATGATCAACCGAGCCGATAGTAGAAGAGTTGGACGGGTTACCAAACAAATCTTAGGTAAGCATTACCACTTTTCTTTCTAATCGGTAAAAAGAACTCACTCTATACTCCGAATGTACTCAGGCAGTCGATAGGTAAACACATGATGCCAAAACAGGAAACAGACATTGCTATCGTAGGCGCCGGCCCTTTCGGTCTCTCTCTGGGCGCTTACCTGCACCACTTTCGGGTGCGTCACCGCATCTTCGGGCGCCCCATGCAGAGCTGGCGGCAAAGCATGCCCAAGGACCTCACGCTGAAGTCGGACGGCTTTGCTTCCACCTTGTACGATCCCCGCGGCGAGTTCACGCTGGAGCGCTTTTGCAAGGAACAGGGCCTGCCGTACCAGCACACCGGCATCCTCGTTACACGGGAGATTTTTGCCCGCTACGGGGTCGAATTCCAGAAGCGCATGGTGCCCCAGCTGGAACAGGTCGACATCGCCTCGATCCAGGGGCATGAGCGTGGCTTCCTGCTGCAAACCACGGAGAGCGAAGAGGTGGTGGCGCGTACGGTCGTGCTGGCCGTAGGAATTACCCATTTCGCGTCATTGCCGCCACAGCTCACCGGGTTACCCCCCGAGGCGGTCACCCACAGCTTCGGCCATAGCGACCTCGGTAAGTTCGCCGGGCAGCGCGTGCTCGTGGTCGGTGCCGGCGCGTCCGCGGTGGACATCGCCGCGGCGCTGGCGGATGGCGGAGCCGAGCCGCACATTATGGGACGCCGGCCCAGCATCTCCTTTTACCCGCCCGTGATGGATCCTCGACCGCTGCGCCAGCGGCTTCGCGCACCCCGCACCGGGCTGGGCTTCGGCTGGAAGTTTATGCTTTGCGTCGACGCACCCTTTCTGTTTCGCGCGCTGCCTGAGAAGTTCCGGCTGCGGGTGGTGCGGCGGCAACTGGGCCCTTCCCCCGGCTGGTTCGTCAAGGACAAGGTGCAGGATCGCATCCCCATGCACATGAGCGCACAGATCCAGGGCGCGACCTGGGCCGATGGCAAGGTCCACGTGCGCTACGATCAGCCAGGAAACCCGGACCAGGAATTTGTCGCGGACCACGTGATCGCCGCTACAGGGTACAAACCAGAGGTCGCCTCGCTGAAGTTCCTCGATCCCCGGCTCATTGCGCGGATCAAGACCGTTGAGGGGACGCCGGTGCTCGGTTCCGTCTTCCAGACCAGCGTTCCTGGTCTGCATATGATTGGCCTGGCCGCCGCGAACTCGTTCGGCCCGGCACAGCGCTTTGCGGTAGGCGCTAAGTGGGTCACACCGCGGCTGGCAGGGTATCTGCGACGACGTTTCAAGCCGACGCGGCAGAAGAGCGTTGCGCAGGTCGGCTTTCCCGCACCGGCTCAGAACGTCAGCGAACCTTCCTGACGAAAGGGCGCTCCTGCTGCCAACGGGAGCGCTCCTACCCAGCAAGCGGGCTGCCCTGGTGAACCAGGCAGTTTAGAAGCTTTTCGAGTCTGCGTGCTCTTCTGCCCGATCGGCGACGCCGCGGCTTCCCGAAACACGGAACTCGGATACATCGTGGAGCGAGAAGGTCGCGATGCTGCTTTTCGGCACGCGCACCCGGAAGAAATCAGCTCCCTGTACGTCTGCCAGCCAGAACGCGGCGCGGGCGTCGGCAGCCAGGGTCTGGATTTCAAGGTTGCTCACCTGGAGATTTCGTACGTGGCGACAGAACAGCCCGGTCGCCGGCAGGTCTCCAAACATCGACGGCTCCGGGTAAGCATTCTCGTTCTCCGGCGGAACACGGGCCGCCAGCTCCGGGGTGCCCCCGCCAACCTGCTGCACAATGGCGTTGTTGATCTGAATATCTTCGATCGGGTGACCGGGTACGCCGCTCAGGATCGATGGCAGCAGGGAAGCGCCTGAGCACACCAGGTCGCTCAGGAGAATCCGCTTCATGGTGCCGGCCAGGACGCCGGATGGTCCGCGCATGCGCCGCCCCAGCCGAAGAAACAAGGGTGCCTGGGCAATGTTGCGCATCGTCACACCGGTAAAGGTGATGTCCTCGCAGTGCGCTCCATCCACAGCCTCGATCGCCAGGCCACGCGAGCTTTCGAAGACACAGTTTGAGATTGCGATGTTGAGAAAGCCGCCATTGGATTCGGTCCCCAGCTTGATGCGCCCGGTGCGGTAAGGCGCGAACGAGGCCGGCATCGGCCTCCACGAGCCATCGAGCACAGACCCCAGCTCATACCCGCCGGTGACAAAACAGTTGGTGATGGTGAGGTTCTGTGTCGGGCGCGCGTAGCCAAGCGCGAAGCTGCTCTTCGGGCAAATGCCGTCGTCCCAGGGCGAGTTGACGGTGCAGTTGGACACCCGCACATTGCGGCAGCAATCAATGTCTATCCCGTCGCGATTGGTGTCGATGCGGAGATTGTCAATCGTCAGATTGTCGACCCCGGTCGCCAGCACGCCGAACCACCCACCCTGCAGGATCGAGAAATCGCGAAGCGTCACATTGCGGCAGTTCTTGAGCGCGATCGCCTTGTTGCCGACGCCGGGCTTCGTGGTGTCGGGTAGATCGCGATCGTCGCCATGCCCACGGCTGAGGCCCTTGCCCCAGATCAGGCCAGGCCCCAGGATCGATACGTCGTGGAGGCCCTCACCCCACAGCAGCGAATTGTGCCAGTGATTGTGGCCGTAATCCTGGTAGCTCTCAAAGGCGCTGCCCTGGGGCTCGGCTGCATCATAGCCGCCGCTGGTTGTTCCTCCAAGCGGGGTATCGGCAGCAAGGATGGTTGCGCCCTGGTCGAGGTACAGGCTCACCTGGCTGCGGAGGTGAATGGAGTAACAACGATAAACGCCCGCCGGGAAGAAAACCGTACCGCCTCCGGAGCGCGCCGCTTCGGCGATGGCATCGTTGATCGCGGGAGAGTCGAGCTTGACCCCGTCGCCCAGGGCACCATGGTCCCGGACATTGATCCAGTGTGCGTGCGGCCCGGCCTTTGTCGGGTGCGAACCCCCTGCAGCAAGAGGATTCGGAGAAGGCATCGCCGTGTCACTCTGAGCTTTTGCAGCCGCGGACAGGGTCACCCCCGCAGCCATGGCAACGCCGCTCGACGCCGCGAGCCGGAGCAGTGCGCGGCGGTGCATCTGTGTCGGCAAAGATTCAAGCTGCGGCATCGATCGATCCCTTCCCATCGCGCCGGACCAACGCCAGGGCGTATCTCCAGGGGTAAGTGGCGAACTATTCGGGCAGTGCGGCGAGAGCGTCGGCTGGCTCCGGGCGGACCCGAAAATCTGCGGACGCGCTCGCAAATAAGACCGTGCCGTCCTGCGCGATGACATAGGTAGCCGGCAGCGGCAGGCGATAACTCGGCTCGCCATTCACCGAGGGGATGTTAACCAGGATCGAGCGGTAATAGCGCTGCAGATAGTCAGGCACGGTGTAGACGAGGCCGAACTGCTCAGCGATCGCGGCGCGGGCATCGGCGAGTACAGGGAAGGGCAGCCCATGCTGTGTCACGGTGAAATCGTTGTGGCGCGCCGTCTGTGGTGAGACAGCGACAAGCAATCCATGGCGCGCGCGAACCTGGTCATAGAAGCCGGCCCAGGCCTCCAGCTCGTTGACACAGTAGGAGCACCAGCGACCGCGAAAGAAATCGATCACCAACGGTCCCAGTGCGAGCAGGTCGGACGAGCGCACCAGGCGGCTGCTTGCATCGGGTAACTCGAAGGACGGAGCCTGCGCGCCCACTGGCAGAATGCGCTCTTCAATACCGGAGGCAAACAGCTCGGCGATGGCGCGCTCACTGGGCGCGAGCCGCTCGGCCTGCACCAGGCGGCGGGTCTCCGCGGTCATGCTGTCGAGGCGATCCTGAAGTGATGACATAGATAAACCTAAGACCGCCTGCGCGGCTGGCGGTCACTTCGTGACGTGTGTTCTTGATAGTTCAAACGATGACATGTCACGAAGTGACCGCCTCCCGCGCAGGGGAACTTACCTGCCCATCCCCTTCATCCCGCCCATCATGCTCATGGCTCGTCGCTGCATCGCGCCGCCACCCTTGCCCAGGCCCTTGAACATCTTCCTCATCTGCGCATACTGCTTCAGCATCTGGTTCACTTCCTGCACGCTGGTGCCGGAGCCATCGGCGATCCGCTTGCGGCGCGAACCCGAGATGATCTCGTGATTCGCCCGCTCTTTCTTCGTCATCGAGTCGATGATCGCCTCCACGCGCCCGAACTGCTTCTCGTCCACCTGGTCGGCCATCTGCTGCATGCCCTGGAATGGCCCGACCGATGGCAGCATCTTGATAATGCTTTGCAGGGAGCCCAGCTTGCGGATCTGGCGCAACTGATCGCGAAAGTCCTCGAGCGAAAAGCCGTCGCCGGACAGAACTTTCTTGGCAAAGTCTTCCGACTTCTTCTTGTCGAGCGTGGACTCGGCCTTTTCTATCAGCGACATCATGTCGCCCATGCCCAGCAGCCGGCTGACGATGCGATCCGGGTGGAAGGCCTCGAACGCATCCGGACGCTCGCCGGTGCCGATAAACTTGACCGGCTGCCCGGTCACCTGGCGGATCGAAAGCGCCGCGCCGCCGCGTGCATCGCCATCCATCTTGGTCAGGATGGTGCCGGTCAACGCGAGCCGATCATGAAAGGCCTTGGCCGACTGCACCGCATCCTGCCCGGTCATGGCATCGGCCACAAACAGGATCTCCTGCGGGGCGAGCAGCGTCTTGAGCATCGCCATCTCGTCCATTAACAAAGCATCGATGCCGAGGCGGCCGGCAGTATCGACGATCAGTGTGTCGCAGCCGCTGTTGACCGCCTCGCGTCGCGCCTCCTTCGCCAGCCGCTCGACCAGGGCCGGGCCTGCTTCCTCACCGCGCGTATCGCCTTCGTAGATGCTTGCCTTGATCGACTGGGCGACCACCTTGAGCTGCTGCCGCGCCGCCGGGCGGTACACGTCGACCGAGACCAGCAGGGGGCGGTGGCCACCCTTCTGCAGCCATGCCGCCAGTTTGCCGGAGGTCGTCGTCTTGCCTGAGCCCTGCAGACCAGCCATCAGGATCACGGTGGGCGGTCGCGAGGCGAACTGGAAACGCGCCGTGTCTTTGCCCAGCATCTCCACCAGCTCGTCGCGCACAATCTTGATTACCTGCTCGGTCGGCGACAGCGAGGTCATGACCTCCTGGCCAAGCGATTTGACGCGGATATGCTCGATCAGCTCTTTCACGACGAGGAGGTTGACGTCTGCCTCAAGCAGCGCGAGGCGGATCTCACGGAGAGCCTCGTTGATGTTTTCTTCCGTGACGGTGCCCTGGCCGCGCAGGTTCTTGAAGGCGCGCTGGAGCTTTTCCTGCAGATTCTCAAACATGGTTGGCTTCCCGGGTTCAGTTTACCAGCGCTGTGGAAAGACAAAACCGCAGGCGGTCTTATGTCCTTCTACAAATAGATTGAGCAAGCCCGTGGTAGCGCCGAGCCTGCGCGATATCCAGGCCGATCTGCTGCTTCAATGCATCGGCGGAATCGAAGCGGCGCTCGCCCCGCAGCCGGTGCAGAAACGTCAGCTCGAGCGGCGTGGACTCGGACAGCTCGGGTGCCTCCTGCGGATCGTAATCGAGCAGGTGCGACTCGATCGCGTACGAGTCTTCGCCAAAGGTAGGCCGGTTGCCCGCATTGGTGATGGCCTGGTAGCGGCGAGCCGGCCCCGCTGGGCCGCCGATGCGCAGCTCTGTGACATACACGCCGTGCGCCGGCTTGAGCTCAGGGTAGGGCGCGAGGTTCACAGTCGGCACCAGCAGTCGGGTACCGATGCCGCGGCCGCGCGCCGGCGTCCCGTGGATGGAAAAAGGCCGGCCCAGCAGCGCGCGTGCCTGCTCTACCCGGCCGGCCGCAACCAGCGCGCGGACCTGGCTTGAGGAGACAGCCATGCCGCGCCGGTGCAGTACAGAATGGGCAACCACCGAGAAGCCGAGCTCGGCGCCAAGCTCCCGCAGTTCCTCGACCCCCGCGCTCGCCTGGTACCCGAAGCGGAAGCTGTCCCCCTCGTGCACGGCGCTTGCATGCACGCCCTCCTGCAGCACGGTTGCGGCGAATCCGCGAGCACTTTGCAGAGAGAACTCAGGGGTAAATGGCAGCACAAGCGTGCCATCGACGCCGGTCCCGGCAAGCAGCGCGAGCCGCTGCCGCAGTGGCGTCAGCAGTGCGGGTGCTTCGGCAGGGCGCAGGACGCGGAGCGGGTGAGGATCGAAGGTGACCACGAGGGAGTGTGCTCCGGCGGCGCGGGCACGCGCGCAAACATCGCCGAGGATGGCGCGGTGTCCACAGTGGACGCCATCGAAGTTGCCGATCGCCACGATGCTGCGCCAGCTGTCGCCGCGGCTGCCCCACGTGGCAGCTACTGCCGCGAGTTTGTAGAAGACATGCATCAGTACAACTCGACCGGGATACGCTGCCCGTCGTACAGCAGGCGGATATGCGTGGGAAGGCGAGCCTCGGTATCGGCATGCCGCAGCTCATGCGACATATGGGTGAAAAAGGCCCGGCGCGCCCCGATGCGCTCGACCCAGCCGATGGCTTCATCCACGTTGGCGTGGCTGGGGTGATGCTCCCAGCGCAGCGCGTCGAGGATCACTACGTCCAGTCCCTGGAGCCGGGCCATGCTCTCCTCCGGGATCCCGCTCATGTCGGTCAGGTAGGCAGCCGAGCCAAAGCGGTAGCCCGCAATCGGCAGCCGACCATGCAACAGCGGTATGCGCTCAAAGACAGCACCGGCCACCGTGACCTGGGCGCTGCCCGCAATCCGATGAATGGCCACCCGGGCCTTGTTCGGGTAGGTCGAGCCGGGGGAAAAGGTGTAGTCGAAGATGCGCTCCAGCACGGTGGCTGTCGCGTCATCGGCATACAGCGGCAGGGCGCGTGGCTTGTGCCGGAAGGACAGCGGGCGCAGGTCGTCGAGCCCCAGGATGTGGTCGGCATGCGAGTGGGTGTAGAAGACTGCATCGATGCCCCGGATGTGTTCCCGAAGCGCCTGGATGCGAAACTCGGGACCTGTATCGATGACCACCTGGTGCTCCGACAATTCCCCATCCACACCGCTGCCCGTGCTCCAGCTGACGGCGATCGAGGGCCGGGTACGGTTGTCGCGCGGGTCCGCCGAGGTGCAGGTGGCACAGCCGCAGCCCAGGATGGGCACGCCCATGCTGGTGCCGCTGCCCAGCACCGTGATGGTCCCGGCGACCGGCTGCTCGGTGGGCGCTTCGCTCATGCGTTAGCGGAGACCGCCGCCACCGGGTGGCATCCGGCCAGGCTGCCCCATACCTGCTGCGCCAGGCTGATGCGCCTGCTTGCTGATCGCGTTGGTAAGCTCGAGAAACATCATGCGGAGCTCGAAGCTGATGCCCTGCATCAGCTGCTGTTCCTCCGGCGACAGGTTGCCGCGTGTTTTCTCTTCCAGCACTGCCAGCAGGTCGATCGACTGGCGGGCGCCCAGGATGTCGATGCGCGGCTTCTGCCCCGGTTCTGTTGCCGCCCCCATCGCCATGATGGCCGACAGGTAGAAACTCTGCACCAGGTGCTCGAAGCCCACCGCACCCGGAGCCTGCATGCCAGGGTTCGCCTGCTGCAGCATGGCGTCGAGCTCCCGGCTGCTTTGCTGGTAGGCCGAGGCCTGGGCGGCTGTTTCGGCGGCGCTGCGCGGCAGGCCGATCGGCTCGTCACCAAAGGTGCTATCGAGAGTGCCGTCCTCCTGCTCCAGGTCGTCTTCCAGCAGGTCGGAGTCCTGACCGGCGCTCATCCCCGCCCCGGGCGCCCGGCCCGGCCCGGCCCCATAGCCGTCAATGGATTCGCCTCCATGGAAAGCCTGGCTGGCTGGCTGGCCGGCATGGGTGGTTGCGCCCATAGGCCGCAGAGAACCTGCCATGTCTTCCCCGGCGAGGTCATCCGCGCTTGCCGTGGCGTCGGTCGCTGCTTCCGGCGTCCGCGCTGGCATGGTGACTACCTTGGCGCTGGAGAAATCAAGGTCCTCCGCTGGAGCGGCACGTTCCGGCTCGGGCTCGGGAGCGACATAGCCCTCGCGGATCATGCCCTCGGATGTGAACTTGCGCTTATCGACAACAATGAAGGCGGGGGGCTTTTCTGCCATGGTCTAGATGTCCTTTCGAGCTATGTGTAGCGGGGCCTGGGCGAGTGCTGTGGCGCGGCCACCGCTGTAGCTGAGCACTGCACCGGCGGCTTCCGTCCGGATGGTGCCGAGGGCATGGGAGCCCGGCAGGCCCGGCAGTGAGATGGTGGTGATGCTGGTCAGCTCCCCTGCCGGGGCAGGCGCCTTTGCAGGGTCAGTGCCCGGCGCTGTCAGCACGGCGCCTGGCAGCGGGGTATCGCCTTCCAGCTGGAAGGACCGGATCGCCCGGTGAACAGTAGCCCGCGAGCGAATGCGCTCCACAATCTCCTGCCCCAGGTAGCAGCCCTTGTTGAAGTTGAGTGCGCGCGTCTGCCCGGTCTCCTGCGCCAGGCTCTTCTCGTGGATGTCAGCGCCGTAGCGCGGCGTACCCAGAAGCACGCGCAGCGCTTCCACGGCCTCGATGCCGCAGGGCGTGGCGCCGGCCGCGACCAGATGTGTCCAGGTCGGCAGCGCCGCAGCTTCGCTGATCCAGAGTACGTACTGGCCTGGCTGTTCCTGGGCCAAGAGCATGCTGCCATGCTGTACGAACTCCCCCAGAGCAGGAGCGGCGACTGGCGCATCAGGAAGAAGCCCCAGTGTGGCCAGCACCGACTGGCTGCCCGGCCCGGCTATCCCCACCCCCGTGATGGCGAGCTCGGGCGCCAGTTCCACGTCATCCATGATGATGAAGCGGTCCAGGTGCGCCTGCAGCCTGCCGAGCTGGGCCTGGTCGGTAGCGAGCAGCAGGGCGTCCGGCAGGGCATAGATGTCGCCGTCGCCTTGGATGCGGCCCTGTGCGTTCAGCAGAAAGGTGTAGGCAAGGCATCCGGGCTGGAGGTCGCGCACTGTGTTGGTGACCATGCCATTGAGCCAGCGGACGCGGTCCTCGCCCGTAATCCGCAGCCGTGCACGCCACCCCAGGTCGTACACCCCTGCGCCCGTGTGGAGAGCCAGCAACTCCTGCTCCGGGGCGGAGAAGCGAGCGGGCGTGAGCACCCCGGCGAACTCCTGCAGGGGTTCGCCGGGCAGGGCCGAGGCGAGCGGCGTCGCGGCAGCGGCCATGGCTTCCGCTGGGTTGGGTTCGGCTGTTTCGGGGATGGTTTCCATCATGGATTCGGTAGGACGTCGGCTCGGGAGCGTTCAGGCGCTTGCGAACAGGGGCAGTGCTACGGTTGATACGTCCAATCTGATTATAAAGCTGGCGCGAAAGGGAACAGCACCTTCCATCGGCTGCCACGCTACTATGCCCTCTGGATCACTTCAGTCACCTATGACTCTATCTGCCCTGCCTTCCTTGTTCTCCCGGCCGCGTTTCCGGCTGGCCGCCGGGCTCCTGCTGCTCGCTGGCAGTGCCGCGGCGCAGTCGCCGCCCAAGCCTGTGCCCCAGCCTTCACCCGCGGTCGCGCCCCAGGTTGCGCCCCAGGTTGCGCCCGAGACCAGGATCAGCGCGGCGCAGGCGGCCGAGCTGTTTCGCTCTGTCGACTCCATCCTGCGCTTCGATGCCAACGATACGGGCTTCGCCGTGCGCCATGACGTCAAGCGGCGCCTGATGACCCGCGAGGAAGTTGTCGCCTTTCTGAAGCAGAAGATGGACGAGGACAAGGACACGGCGCGTATCGAGCGCTCGGCGATTGTGCTTGAGAAGTTCGGGCTGCTGCCCCCGCACTTTGCCCTGCGCCCGTTTCTGCTGCAGCTGCTGGGCGAGCAGGTCGCCGGCTTTTATGACAGCAAGACCAAGACAGTGAATCTGCTGGACTGGATCGATGCCGACACGCAAAAGCCGGTGCTGGCGCACGAGCTGACCCATGCGCTGCAGGACCAGTACCAGGCAGCGCACCACGTCGACCTCGACAAGTGGGAGAACGCCGGACCGGACAGCGCGGCCACCAACGTCGAGCAGGATCGCGACCATATCCGCACCGATGAGACAGATACAGCCCGCGAGGCGGTGCTCGAAGGGCAAGCGATGGTGGCCTACCTGGACTGGTATGCGGCAGCGCACGGAGGGCAGTCGGTACGCACCATGGCCGATATCCCTCTGCCCGCCATGGCCGAGGCGAGCAGCAAGGACGCTGACTCCCCGATCCTGTCCAGCGCCCCGCTGGTGCTGCGCGAGTCGATGTTGTTCCCCTACCAGGAAGGCCTGATTTTTGAACAGCACCTGCTCAAGGAGCGGGGCACCGAGGCGGCCTTCAGCAGGGCTCTCGATCATCCGCCAGGTACCAGCTGGGAGATCCTGCATCCGGAAAGCTATGAGCGCCTGGAAGCCGGGCGGGGCGAACCCATTGCGCTGCTTGCGATGCCTGACCTGCACCCGCTGCTTGATCGGGAGTGGGCCCCTTACGACGTGGGCGTGATGGGCGCGCTCGACGTCAGGATGCTGGGCGAGGTGCTGGGCGATGCCGGCGCCGGTGCCGACGCGGCGCTGGCGTGGGATGGGGGCGTCTACTACGCGGCGCAGGCACGGAGCGCCACAACGCCGGCGGCAAAGGACTCGACCGCATCCATTGCGCTGGTGTACCTGTCGCGCTGGAAAACGCCAGCCGCCGCTGCCGCCTTCGCCTCTGTGTACCGCAACAGTCTGCCGAAGCGCTACAAGTCAGCAGCGCAGGCGTCCCCACTGTCACTCCCCTCTTCGTCTACAGATAGGACCACGTACGCAACCGGGGAAGGCCACATCATCGTCG
>CAXTEW010000049.1:0-14070 GCA_964243175.1 uncultured Acidobacteriaceae bacterium | reverse complement strand
CGTGGCTCCTGCCGGTGCCGGCCCGTCTGTGCCGCGCGATGCTTCGCCGGCAAAGGTGCCGCAGCCGCCCGCCGATCGCTCTTTCCAGCAGGCGCTCCAGAATATGCCGGTGCTTGCCGGCACCGAGGTCGAAACCGGCGGCGATGGCCGGGCGGAGCTGCAGTTTGACGATGGGAGCCTGGTGCGGCTGACTCCCAACAGCGCCGTGCTCGTGGTCTCGCTGGATGGCGGCAGCGAGCAGTTTCGCGCGCTGCGCGGCCTGACGTACTACGAGGTACCGGCTGGCAGCGCGGGCCGCCTGGTGCTGGAAGCCGGGCCCGCGCTGGTGCACCTGGAAGGGGATAGCCTGATCCGCGCTGACCTGGACAATGCGCCCTACGGGCTGGCCGTCCTGCGGGGCTCGGCCCACTTCAACAACCAGGGAGCAGACGTGAGCTATGACGTGGGCTCAGGGGAGACGGCAACGCTCGACCCCGCGGCCGCGACGGCGTACGACGTGAAGCAGGACGTGGCGGCAAACTCCTGGGACGGCTGGAATACGGATCGCGACGCGACCCTGGCGGAGCTTGCCGCAAACGAGACGAATGCACGTGTGGGCAGCGGCAGTGACGACTCGGCGGCATGGAACGACCTGGACTACTACGGCACCTGGTACAACGTTCCGGGCGCGGGCATGGCCTGGGCGCCTGATGGCGTGGATGCGGACTTCGACCCCTACGGCGCTGGTGCCTGGGACAGCTATCCCGGGATCGGCTTGACGTGGATCTCGGCCTACCCGTGGGGCTGGTTGCCGTACCGCTGCGGAGGCTGGAACCACTTCAATAACTTCGGCTGGGCCTGGCAGCCAACCGGCGGATGCGGCGGCCCTATCCGGCATCGATGGTTCCCGTATACGGGTGTGCATCATGCGCCCGCCGGCTACAGCCTGCCGGCGCGCCCGGTGAGCGTATCGCCGCGGTCTGGCCTGCCCATAGCCCGGGTACAGCGGCCTGCCCCGATCCTTCGCGGGCCTGCGTTCCAGTTTCGCTCGATTGGATACGCGCGGCCAGATCCCCGGGCTTTTCCCCTCGGCTCTGATGCTGCACCGGCTGCCCGTGGAGGGGCAGGCAGCAGCGCCGTGTCGGCAGGCCTGGTCGAGGGCGGCAATCCGCCGTATGCGCCGACCCTGCCGGTTATGAACATGACCGGGCTTGGCGCAGGTTACCGGGCAGAGCCGGGTGCGGGCTTCGCCGGCCGGCAGCCGTATAACCCGGCGCGCAATGCTGGTGCCTATTTTGGCGCGGGCTTGCCTCGGATCGCGCAGCCGGGGATGCTGCCGCCTGCACCGCGTATCGCCATACCGCCGCCGCCGCGTATCGCCGCACCGGCAGCACCGCACTATGCCGCTCCCGCGCCCGGCGCCAGGGGACGCTAGCCGGCCTGCGCTTCCGCAGGACCTAGACCGCGAAAGATGGCGGCCAGCGCGGCGGGGCTGAGTTCTTCTGCCCGCGCGACACCGCCGTGATTGCCTGTTTCGAGTGCGCTCTGGACGCGTGCGCCGGGATAGCCGGCGGCGCGCAGATTGTTGGCCAGGGTCTTGCGCTTCTGAGCAAAGCAGGCGCGCAGGAATCGTGTGAACGGCAGCGGCTCCACGCCCAGCTCCCGCCATTTCGGGGCAAACTCCAGACGCACCACGGCGGAGTGTACCTCGGGCGCAGGCTGGAAGGCTTCCGGTGGCAGCGTGAACAGCAGTTGGAGCTCAGCGTGCAGCTGGCACAGCACGGACAGTGCGCCATATTCACTGTGCCCTTCTGTCGCTGTCATCCGCTGCGCAACTTCGCGCTGCACCGTCAGCACCGCACGCGAGAGCGCATGCTCGTGCAGAAACAGGTGCTGCAGGATAGGCGAGGTGATGTAGTAAGGCAGGTTGCCTACGACGGCCAGCGTGCGTCCAGACGCAGTCACAGGTGCAAGCCCAGGTGCAGGTCCGGGTGCAAGCGAGGCGAGATCCACGCTGAGCACGTCCCCTTCAACCACGGAGACGTTTGCCTGCCCCGCGAACTGCGAGCGCAGCACCCTGGCGAGAGCCGGGTCGAGCTCGATGGCGACCAGCCGCTCGGCACGCTCCGCCAGCAGCGACGTGATCGCGGCGCGTCCTGGTCCGATCTCGACGACGGCGCCGGTTGCCGCCGCGCCAAGCGCATCCACGATGCGCCGCTGGGCCTGTTCATCCACCAGGAAGTTCTGCCCCAGCTTCGATTTCACTTTCCCTTGCAAGCTTCTCCTTAACCTGTGCCGTCCGGGAGCGCGCAGTGCGGCGCCAGCACCGACGCGCACGGTTGGCATCCTTTAGACTAAGCCTTCGCATTGGCCGGCAGCCGTCACGCTGGCAGCGCAGGAGCCGCCGCCCCATGCATATTGCTTTCGCTGCGTCAGAGTGTGTCCCTTTCGTCAAAACGGGCGGGCTCGCCGATGTCATCGGCGCACTGCCGGCCGAACTGGTTCGGCAGGGCCACTCGGTCACGGTGTACCTGCCTTTGTTTCGCGCCATCTCGGCAAAGCTTGGCAAGCGTACCGTGCTGATCAGCAGCCTCACAATCCCGTTTCAAGACTACAACCGCTTCGTATCGATCGTGGATGGCGGCCAGCGGGACGGCGTGCAGTTCCTGTTCGTCGACTGCCCCATTCTGTTTGACAGGGAAGCCCTGTATGGCACGCAGGAGGGGGATTACCCGGATAACTGGGAGCGCTTCGCCCTCTTCTGCCGCGCAGTCATTGAAGCGAGCAAGCAGCTGGGTGTGCCGGATATTTATCACGCGCATGACTGGCAGGCAGCGATGCTCCCGGTATATCTCCGCACGGTCTACGCGCAGGATCCCGCGCTCGAGGCAGCGGGCACTGTCTTCACGATCCACAATGCCGGGTACCAGGGCTGGTTCCCCGCGCAGACAACAGAAAAACTGCTGCTGCCGTGGGAGGTCTACCGCATGGACCGCCTGGAGCAGTACGACACGTTCAACTTCTTAAAGGGCGGCCTGGTCTACGCCGATGCGTTGACTACCGTGAGCCGGAAGTATGCGGAAGAGATCCAGACGGCGGAGTTTGGCTACTCACTTGAGGCCACCTTCCGGCGACGTGCCGCCGATCTCCACGGCATCCTGAATGGCGTCGACTACGAGCAGTGGGACCCTGCGCACGACCGCTTTGTGGCGGCGCATTATGGCCCGGGAAACATGGCGGGCAAGGCCGAGTGTCGGCGGGACCTGCTGCACGCGTTTGCCGCGCCCGCTGTACCCGCGGCAACGCCGGTGCTGGGCGTCGTTTCCCGCTTTGCCACGCAGAAGGGTTTCGACCTGCTGGCCTCCATCGCTGAGCGGCTTGCCGACCGGGAACTCTACCTGGTGGCCCTGGGCACGGGCGAGCCCTACTATGAGAACCTGCTGCGCTCGCTGGCCGAGCGCTTCCCCCATCGGTTTGCCGTGCGGGTGCAGTATGACAACGCACTCGCGCACAAGATTGAGGCCGGTGCGGACATGTTCCTGATGCCGTCCCGCTACGAGCCGAGCGGGCTGAACCAGATGTACAGCCTCCGCTACGGAACCGTGCCCGTGGTGCGCGCCACAGGTGGTCTTGACGACACCGTGGACGAGACGCAGGAGCTGCGCGATGGCACCGGCTTCAAGTTCCACGACTATGCGCCGAACGACTTTCTGGCTGCGATCGATCGGGCGCTGGCGTGCTTCGCCGACCCGCCCGTGTGGCAGGCACTCATGGCCAATGGCATGCGCAAGGACTACAGCTGGAAGCGGCCCGCTGCCGAGTACGGCACGTTGTACGAAGCGGTGGCGCAGCGTCGTTCGTAGCTATCTGCGGTTGACCAAACGCCGACCCTCACCGCAGGTGACTAGAAGTACAGCTTTACCGAGCTCCATGTGGTCGCAAAGGGTTGCAGCCGGTCGTGGCAGAGATAGATCGTTCGCTGTTCCCAGGGCATGTTGTAGCGATCCAGCTGGCGGCTCGCAACCGTGCATGACCGGTACACCTTCTGCATCTCCACAGGCGTCATGGTTCCCACGACGATCATTTCCTTGCCCGTGTACCGGTCCGCACCCCAAAGCCAATAGTTCTGGTGGCCGCTGATGGTGATGGGCAGCCCCAGCGGGCGCCCCAGGATGTTCAACGCACTGGCTTCGCCGTAGTTCCCGGCGATGATGCCGGTCTGCGCCTTTTCTGCCGACGGCAGTGCGTTGTAGACGCGGCTGACCTCGGAGACCAGCTGTGGCCAGCCGAGGTGGTCGGCAAAGAACTCAGGCAGCGGGGAAGGCGGGTGCTGCTCGCTTTCCATCGGCGCGAAGTGGAAGACGCGGCCCATCCGCACGAAATTGGTCGGGGCCTGAATGGGTACCGCAAATGGGGCTGTAATCAGAAGCGACAAGGCCATCAGGGAGGCATATGTACCCAGAAGGCCGGCACGGAACCAGGCCCGGCGGGAAGGATGAGCAGGGATGGCCAGGGCCAAGGGTGCGTCTGCCCACTGTGTCCAGAACACGGCACCGGCGGCAAAACAAAGGGGGTAGATGGGCGCAAGGTAGTAGTCCTTGGCATGCAGCGCGAGCATGATCCCCAGGAAGACGATGTAAAGCAGGCCTGCCGCCCGGTAGGGCCTTGCCGGGCGCGCCGCAGCCAGCCACGCCACCCCCGGCAGCCACAACCAGACGGTGAACGGGGAAAGCATCAGCACCTGGGCGAGCAGAAAAGGTCCTGGCGGCAGCAGCACATCCTTGTTGCTGTGCTGTACGTCCTTGAGCCACTCCCAGGTAGGAAAGCCGTGCGCCACCTGCCACCAGAGGTTGGGCAGCGCAAGCAGGGTGGTGACGCCGGCGGCCAGCAGGAAGCCGCGGGACCACAGCAGGCGGCGTGCCGGGGTAAGCATCAGCGCGAGCAGCAGGGCCGCGATCAGGAAGATGGCAGAAGACTTGTTCTCAAGCGCCAGGCCGGTGCTGACGCCCAGCAGCAGCCACCAGGCGGTACCGGTGCGCCCGCGCAGCAGCCGCAGCAGGGCGAGCACGGCTGCCATCCAGAAGACCGGGTCCCATGCGTTCATGGAAAGGAAACTCTGGGTCGCCAGGTAGACCGGCGCGGAAAGCACACCCAGCATGGCCAGCGCGGCGGCGCGGCGGCTGCCACCCAGCGCCTGCGTAATGAGCCCGGTCAGCATCACCATCAGGACGCCGGCGAAGTTGGGTACCAGGCGGAAGGCGACAAGGTGCTGGTAGCCGAAAAGCAGATCGGCAATGCGTGCCTGGAAGGCGGCCAGGGGAGGCTGGTCGACATAGCCGGCGGCGAGTCGACGGCCGCAGACCAGGTAGTACAACTCATCGCGATAGATGCCGTAGCCGGCACGCAGCGAGAGCTCGGAAACCGCGATCTGCAGCAGCAGCTTCGCCGTGCCGAAGAGCAGCAGCAGGGGCAGCAGGGTGCGGGAGCTCCGCGCTGCAGGCAGCAGCGTCGCCCGCACCTGGCGTGCAGAAGGCATGGGTTGAACCCGCGTACTCATCGTCCTCCAAGGTACGTGGATGGCCCTGCGTGTGCGAGGCTTCGGCCACTCATGTTGTTGATTGGCGTGATCGGGCATGCTTGCTTCAATTTTGCAGGATAGGCAACAGGGCGGAGCTGCCCTGTTGCTCGGATAGCGATGGCACGCTGGAGGCCTTGGGTGGCACGGGCACCACTTCCACCGGGGCCTCGGCACGGAAGTGCGCGAAGATGCGTTCCGCCGTTTTGCGCGGGACCACGGCCGTGAGTGCTTCCACTCCGGCTGCTTCCACGGCGCGCACGCTGCCGAAGTGTTCCACGAGGCGGATGCGGGTGCGGGCGCCAACGCCGTCGATCTCCAGCAGCTCGGAGCTGCGATCGCGCATCTCCCGGCGCTTGCGATGGTAGGTGATGGCGAAGCGGTGCGACTCGTCACGGATTCGCTGTACCAGGTGCAGCACTGGCGAGCGCCGCTCAAGCACGACCGGCTCGTCCTCGCTGCCATGGGCATTGCCGTGCACGTAGATCAGCTCTTCGCGCTTGGCAATGGAGGCGAGCGGCTGCGTGGTCAGCCCCAGCTCCTGCAGCGCGCTGGCCGCGGCATGCAGCTGACCCAGGCCGCCGTCTACCAGGACCAGGCTGGGCATCGGCTTCGCCTCGTCCGCCAGGCGCTTGTACCGGCGCAGGATGACCTCCCGCATGGAGGCGAAGTCGTCCACGCCGGTGACGGTCTTGATCTGGAACTTGCGGTAATCGCTTTTCTTCATGCCGCCCTGCTCCCACACCACCATGCTCGCGACAGTCTCAGCTCCCTGGATGTGCGAGATGTCGAAGCATTCGATACGGGTTGGTGTTTCCGGCAGCATGAGAGCGTCTTCGAGCGCTTCCGCAATAGCTTTCTCGCTCGGCTTCAACACACGGAAGCGCTGGTCATAACTCTGCTTGGCATTGGTGCCAGCCAGGTCCAGCAGGGAGCGTTTTTCGCCCCGCTGCGGCACTGCGATCTCCACTGGACGGCCGCGCTTCGACAAGGCCGCCGCCAGGGTCGCGCGCTCCTTGAACTCGACCGGCGTGTAGATGGCGTGGGGCACATAGCTCTGGTCCAGGTACAGCTGCTTCAGCAGGGAAGCAAAGAAGGCCCCGGCTTCAAACTCCTTCTTTTCTTTGCTGATCGGCAGCGCCGCGTCGTCTTCCTCGGTAACTGTGTCTTCTATGAGTTCCAGGTCAGGGATATCTTCCCAGAAGAACTCGCGGCGGTCGACGATGCGCCCGGCGCGAACGTGGAACAGGTTGACTGCGAGCATGCCCTGCTCGTAGTGGTAGCCGAACAGGTCGGCATCATCCTCGTCCGCCGAAGCGATGCGCTGTTTCTCCTGCAGCTGGTCGACGGTGACGAGGAGGTCGCGATACTTGCCGGCGAGCTCGTACAGCTCCTGTTCCGCTGCCGCACGCATGCGGGCCTCGATCTGCTTGCCCAGCTCCGCGCCCCGGCCTTCCAGGAACATCTGTGCGTCGCGCACGCTTTCGCTGTAAGCCTCGGGCGTCGTCAGGCCTTCGACGCACGGGCCCAGGCAGCGCTTGATGTAGTACTGCAGGCACGGGCGGGGATGGTAGCGACTCAGATCCACCTTGCAGGAGGGCAGCAGGAAGGAGCGGTGCAGCAGCTCCGCAATGCGGTAGGCGAGGTTGCCGGGGAAGTAGGGGCCATAGTAGGCGCCGCCATCCTTGCGCAGGCGCCGGGTCACGAAAACCTTGGGGTGCCGGTCGCCCATGGTGAGCTTGACGTAGGGGTAGGTCTTGTCGTCTCGCAGCAGGATGTTGAAGCGCGGCTTTTTCTGCTTGATGAGATTGTTTTCAAGCGCGAGCGCCTCGTGCTCGTTGGCGACCAGGATGTAGTCCACGTCGACAGCCGCGCGCATCAGCGAACCGGTTTTGGCATGCGCCTGCGAGGCTTCCAGCAGGTAGGAGCGCACCCGCGAGCGCAGGTTCTTGGCCTTGCCGACATAGATGACGGTGCCCTCGGCATCCTTGTACAGGTACACGCCCGGGCCGGTTGGCAGCGTCCGGATTTTTGCTTCTAGATCCATGGTGAATTCACTACCTTCCTGCATGGTACTGCGCGGCGTGGCTCGCGGCGCTTGTTGATCGGCCGAACCGCCGGAGGCACGACCTTCGTTACAGTGATGTAACAATTACCTTTTCCCAGCCGGAGTGTCAGATGGGAGGTCGACTGCCTCACCGCGGACGCTCGCAGCAAAGGGCTTACTCGCCTGGGCAGCTTTGGCATTCAAGGTGCATCACAGAGCATGTTGCTCCAAACCGGCAAGCTGCCTCGCCGGAGTACTCGCCAGAATGCGCTTGCACGCAAACAGCTTGCAGTGCCTGTCGCTGAACCAGGAAAGATAGAAGGACGATTTCCATGCCAGGATCGATGATCGCAAAGTCCCCCTTTGTTCCCCGCTATGCCCAGGCTGCGGCCTGCTCCCTTGCGGCCATGCTGCTTGTGACCGGTTGCTCCACCAAGAACTACGTCCGCAACCAGACCGCGCCGGTCATCCAGCAGACCAACGAGCTGGACGACAAGACGGCAGCCAACAATCGTGCGCTGGGCGACCTGGACAAGCGCACCGGCACTGGCATCGCCGGGGCCCAGAGCAGTGCTGACAGCGCACAGCAGTCAGCGACCGCCGCGAACGGCGCCGCAGGCCAGGCGCAGCAGAGTGCGCAGGATGCTGTGCACCGCGCCGACTCGCTCGCCAGCGTCGTCTCCAACCTGGATACCTACAGCAAGGTTGGCGACGTTTCCGTCACTTTCGGTTTCAACAAGGCTGACCTGACCCGTGCTTCCAAGTCAGAGCTCGACGGACTGGGTGCGCAGCTGACGGGGCAGCGATCCTACATCCTGCAGTTGACCGGTGGCACCGACTCGGTCGGGAGCGCCGCCTATAATTACGAACTCAGCGACAAGCGGGCCGATGCAGTGGTGCAGTACCTGGCAGCCAAGTATGGCGTGCCGCCCCATCGGTTCTACCTGATTGGCCTGGGCAAGGATCAGGCCGTCGCATCGAACAGCACGGCCAGTGGTCGCGCGAAGAATCGTCGCGTCGAAGTACAACTGCTTTCGAACCAGCCGGCGAGCGGCGCCGCGGCGACGACTGCATCGCAGCAGGTACCTGCACAGTCGGGCGCGGCACAGCCGCAGCGGTAAACCTCCTGCGCGGCTAGCGGCCACTTCGTGGCGGGTGATTGTTCTCCCGCTACGGCTGGCTGTAGCGCGCCTGCATGCTGCGCCAAACGCTAGAGGGGCATTTGCGCGATGTGCGCGTGCCTCACATCGTCTGCGGTAAACAGCCTGAGGAAGGGCGCGCCCTGCAGTGAGGCTTCGACCGCGGCCCGGCCTCCGGCCTCTGTGCGCTCCACCAGGCAGACGGCGCCAAGTACCTCCATCTTCGCTTGCCGTGCCACCTCGATCGCTTCGATTGTGGACGCGCCCGTGGTGCAAACGTCGTCCACAATCACGACCGGCGCCCCTTCTTCGAAGAATCCTTCTATCCTGCGGCGCATGCCATGTGCCTTCTCGCCCTTGCGCACCAGGAAGCCATGGATCAGCGGGCTGCCTGCCTTGCCGTACGCGCGCTGCGCACTGGCGATGGAGACCGCGGTCACGACAGGGTCGGCCCCCATCGTGAGGCCGCCAATGGCCTTCGGGTGCAACCCTGCGTTGTGGAGTAGATCGAGCAGGGCAAGCCCGGTAAGCCGGGCGCCTTCCGCGTGCAGCGTGGTTACCCGGCAATCGATGTAGTAGTCGCTGACAGCGCCCGAGGAGAGGGTAAAGCTGCCCAGGCGAAAGGAGATGCCGGCCAGGAGGTGAAGCAGGGCAGAGCGGGCGTCATGCGTACTGGTCAAAGGGGTGCGAGCTCCTGCATTGGTGCGGATGTGAGTTTGGCGCGGGGCAGACCTACTGCGCCAGCACGTTGAGGTGGCGGAAACCGCCGGTCTGTACCAGGATTCCAGCGAACAGCGTGAAGTTGTAGGCCGCGTGCACCAGTGTGCTGCTGGCGAGCGAATCCAGCCGCAGCCGCACCAGGCACAGGATCACGGACACCAGGCCGATGATCAGCACCGGCGCCCAGGCATGGGCTACCTGTTCGCCGTGCAGCAGGGCGAAGGGCAGGCTGGTCAGCAGGATCGATACCGGGACGCCTAGCCAGAGGACGGCAGCCGCGGAGATATCACCCTTGAGCGAAAGCCAGCGGAACGCATTCAAAAAAGCAGGCAGCAGGAAGCCACGGAAAAAGAGCTCTTCAAACAAGGGGGCGCCGGTGATACCGAAGATCAGCATCATCCAGGCACCCGCGGGCGAGTGCAGGATGTCTGCCATGATGGGCGGATCCTTGGGCATGGGAAGCACGCTGCCCAGCGCGCCCATGCCGAAGCCGCTGGCCAGGCCCAGAAGCAGCAGCTTGCCGAAGTTCTGCGTGGCCTGCTGCAGGTTCCAGTGCACGCCGGCTGCAAAGCTCCGGTGCCACATGGCGCGAAATACAGGGACCGCCGCGACAAGCACCAGCAGGTAGCTGAAGGCTTCGGCCGGCACCAGCCAGCGGGCGTCGTTGCGCAGTAGCTGCGCATAGCCGCCCAGGCTATGGCGGCCTTCTACGTGGAGTTGCTGGGCGACGAGCAGCGCGATGAACTGGCCGCCGACCACCAGCACTGCGGACAGCGCCGCCAGCAGAAGCGCGTGGCCGAGGTTGGGCCCGAGAGCGACGATGCCCGGTACCGGCATGTCGCCAACGATGCGCTCGCCGTCTTCTGTGCGGCTGAGCTGCGAGCCAGCCTCGTCGGGTTGGCCAGAGTGCAGCGGGGAAGCGAGGTTCAATGGACCGTCTCCTTGCGCTTTGCCACCGCGGTGCGGGTGCCTGCTGTCTTCTTCGCGGGCGCTTTTCTGCTGGCCGGCACGGTGGTTTTCGCTGGTGGTACAGGCGAGGCAGCCAGGTGTTCCGTTGCCTCTTCCGCCGCGATGTATCGCTTCAGGAAGCCGCCCGTATGCGATGCGGCAACAGCGGCGACCTGTGCCGGCGTACCTTCGGCCACGATGCGGCCGCCACCCTCGCCGCCTTCCGGGCCCATGTCGATAATCCAGTCCGCGTTGCGAATCACATCCAGATTATGCTCGATGATCAGGATGGTATTGCCGAGATCTGTCAGCTTGTGCAATACCTCCAGTAACTTGCGCACATCATCGAAGTGGAGTCCTGTTGTCGGCTCATCCAGCAGGTAGAGGGTGCGGCCGGTCTGCCGCTTCGACAGCTCCCGGGCGAGCTTCATCCGCTGCGCTTCGCCGCCAGACAGCGTAGTCGCGGCCTGGCCCAGGTGGATGTAGCCGAGACCCACATCGACCAGTGTTTGCAGCTTGTTGCGTACCTGCGGAATATCAGCGAGCACCGGCAGCGCGTCGGCGATGGACAGCTCCAGCAGGTCGGCGATCGAGTAGCCGTTGAACTTTACCGCCAGCGTTTCCTGGTTGTAACGACGACCGTTACAAATGTCGCAGAGCACGTACACGTCCGGGAGAAAGTTCATTTCCACGCGCTTCTGTCCATCTCCCTGGCAGGCCTCGCAGCGGCCGCCCGAGACGTTGAAGGAGAAGCGGCCCGGCTTGTAGCCACGCTCACGCGACTCGGGCAGCATGGCAAACAGGTCGCGGATGGCCGCGAATACCCCGGTGTAGGTGGCCGGGTTCGAGCGGGGCGTGCGGCCGATCGGAGACTGGTCAATGCGAACTGCCTTGTCGATCTGGTCGAAACCCTTGATGCGCGCGTACTTGCCCGGCTCTTCGCGCGAGCCGTAGAGCTCTTTCGCCAGCGCGCGGTACAGCGTGTCATTGACCAGTGTGCTTTTGCCAGAGCCGGAAACCCCGGTGATGACCGACATGACGCCCAGCGGAATGCTGGCAGCAACATTTTGCAGGTTATGCGCGCGGGCCCCTTCGACGGCAATCCACTTGCCGGTCAAGGGGCGCGGGGCTTCGCGGTGCATGATGGTTGCGTCGCCGGACAGGTAGCGGCCGGTCAGCGAGTCGGGCGCCGCCATGATGTCCGCCGGGGAGCCCTCGGCGACAACGTAGCCGCCGAGTTTGCCCGCGCCCGGGCCCAGGTCAAGCACGTAGTCGGCATGGCGGATGGTGTCTTCGTCGTGCTCGACCACCAGCACCGTGTTGCCGAGGTCGCGCAGGGCTTCAAGCGCCGAGATCAGGCGCATATTGTCGCGCTGGTGCAGGCCGATCGAGGGTTCATCGAGCACGTACAACACCCCACGCAGGCGCGAGCCGATCTGCGTGGCCAGCCGGATGCGCTGGCCTTCGCCGCCCGAAAGCGTGCCCGCGTTGCGGTTGAGCGAAAGGTAGGAGAGCCCGACGGCGTTGAGAAACTCCAGCCGCTCGACCACTTCGCGGCGGAGACGCTCCGCAATCAGTGTGTCCCGCGAGGAGAAGTGCAGGTCGCGCGCCGCATCGAGCGCGCGGTTGAGCGGCATTTCTGTAAATTCAGCGATCGACAGGCTGCCTACCCGCACCGCCAGTGATTCCGGGCGCAAGCGACGGCCCTGGCATGCCGGGCAGTCGGAGGCCGACATGTACCCCAGCATCCACTCGCGGTAGCTTTCCGAGCGCGACTCCTCGAGCGAGTCCCGCAGCCACGCCAGGATGCCATGGAAGCCGGTGCGCGGACCTTCTGTTTTGTCCGGGCCGTACAGCAGCACGTCCTGCTGCTTCTTGCCCAGTGCGTCAAAGGGCTGCTTCAGATCGATCTTGTACCGGGTGGCCGCGAGCTGGATGAGCTTAAGCAGGTACTGCGACGACGAGCCGGGGCCCAGCGCGCCATCGAGCAGCGGCTTGTTCCAGTCCGTGATCACCTTGGCTGGATCAAAGTCGTAGATCGAGCCAAGTCCGTTACACGAGGGGCAGGCGCCGTAAGTGCTATTGAACGAAAAGGAACGTGGTTCGAGCCGGGGCACATCGAGTCCGCAGTTGGGGCACGACATGGAGGAAGAGTAGAGCTGTTCGGCGGGGACCCCGTCGGACCCGCTCTCCGGCTTGCTGCCGTGGACCTGGATCAGCACCAGGCCATTTGCCATCTGCAGCGCCTTGCCGATCGAGCCTTCGAGCCGCTTGCGGTCCATGTCGGGCTTCAGCACCAGGCGGTCGACGACAGCTTCTATCGTGTGGTTTTTGCGCCGCTCGAGCGTGACCGCCTCAGCGAGATCGCGCATTTCGCCATCAATGCGCGCGCGGAAGCCCTGGCTGTCAAGCGAGTCGAGCAGCTCTTTGAACTCTCCCTTGCGGCCCCGGACCACAGGCGCAAAGACCGTGACGCGCTCACCGGGAGCCAGCGCCATGACGCGGTCCGTGATCTGCTCCAGCGTCTGCCGCGAGATCGCGAGGCCGCACTTGGGGCAGTGTGGCACGCCGACCGAGGCGTACAGCAGGCGCAGGTAGTCGTAGATCTCCGTGATGGTGCCGACAGTGGAGCGGGGACTGCGGTTGGTCGTCTTCTGCTCGATCGAGATCGCGGGGCTCAGGCCTTCGATCGAATCGACATCCGGCCGTTCCAGCTGGTCCAGAAACTGCCGCGCGTACGCTGACAGGGTTTCCACGTAGCGGCGCTGGCCCTCGGCATAGATGGTGTCAAAGGCGAGCGAGCTTTTACCGGAACCGGAGAGCCCGGTCACAACGGTCAGCGTATTTCGTGGAATCCTGACGCTGATATCGCGAAGGTTATGCTGCCGCGCGCCGCGGACGGTGATGTGCGTGATAGCCATGAGGGTCTGCTTGTCCGATGCTGCACGGCTGGAAACGCTGCAGGCCTGGTGAGGACGACTTTATGGGAATGAAGCGTGACTTCGGTGATGCCTCCCCCAGCTTATTGGCACAAGTTTCGCGGGTCAATGCCGCTGAACGGTCTGAGCATCTGCGAAAATCGCTATGCGGCAGGCACCGGGGAAGGGCGCGAGCCCATCAGATTGCACTGGGCCGGAACGCAGGGCTTGCCAAGATGTGTGACTGCATTTTTGGAGACCAGAAGAGTCGATGGAGACCATGATCAATCTCGTGATGCTGGTATGTGCAATCGCTGCTTCGCTTGCCTTCGGTGTGCTGAGTGCGCATGCGCTGTGCCGCAGTGCGTTCGCCCTGCTGAAGCTCCATGCGTCGTCGGTCACAAACAGCAAGCTGGAGAAGGTCGCCGAGGCGTCCTAGCGCTTCCGTTTGTCCTTGCGTCCGCGAGTATCCGTCGCAATCAGGATTCGCGCAGAGGCTTCGGGAATTCTTCCTCGAACACCGTGCGGGTCATGCTGAAGCGGCCGCCGCTGTTCTTCCCAACCCCTTTCACATGCCCCAGCGCCAGCAGGGCAACCGGCTCGTAGCTCAGTGGCAGCTTCAACGCATTGGTTACACGGGCGCCATCAAAGCCTTCCATCGGGGCCGTGTCGTACCCCAGTGACTCGGCTGCCCACATCATGGTGGTAAACGCCAGCATGACCTGGCGGTTGAGCCATGCGCTC
>CAXTEW010000048.1:0-14129 GCA_964243175.1 uncultured Acidobacteriaceae bacterium | reverse complement strand
GGAGCGCCTGCTGGAAAGAGCGATCGGCGGGCGGCTGCGGCACCTTTGCCGGCGGAGCATCGCGGGGCACAGACGGGTCGGCACCGGCAGGAGCCACGCGTACCGAGCCCTCCACGTCGCTCAGGCGGGCTGGCAGCGATGAAGACTGCGCTGGTGCCTCGGCAGGCGGCTGCACAGAACCCGACGTCATCATCGGGGATGCTGCCTGCGCCACGGCGCTACTTGCCACGGGCATGAATAGCAGGGCGCAGCCAAGCGGCAAGGCGGAAGAGAACGCGAACGCGCGGCATGCCCGTGCACCGCAAGAAGTACGCATGATCTGATCCTCCTTGAAGTGGCAGCAAATCCCTGTCACCGCAGGGTCGCCGGTGCCAGTACCTGGCCGCATATCTCACAAATCAGCAGCGCGCAGCTGCCCAAAGCCGCTTGTAGATCAGATGCGCCAGTGGGTACGCCGGACGCAGTGGAGACGGTTCCATGTAAGTCCGAACGGCTGCTCCACCCCAAACTCTGCAAGGGAGCATGCCTTGTCTATAGCGGCGCTCGCTGCCGTGGTGCTGCATGAACTGGGGGCATCAACGTGCCGGGGGCCCGGCAGTCAGCAGGGCGCTTGCGCGCTCGCGGGTGCGATTGAGTACATCGGGATTCGCGGCGATCTCGCGCAAGAGCGAGCCGAGGTTCTGCAGGTCCATGGCGAGGCCGTTCGCCTGCTCCTTGCCCAGCTGCTCGATTCCCGCGTCCAGTCCCAGCTTGTCATGGTCGAGCAGCAGTTGCAGCTTCCTGCCCTCTTCGAGCGTGTTGGCGACCGCCTGGAGCTGCTCTGCTGCCTGTTGCAGCTCGTGGTCGCGCGCATAGTTGAACATGCAGCTTCCCGCACCATCCGGGCCGCTGTAACTGATCGTCTTATCCCCTGTGAAAGCAAGCTTCCTGTCGAGAGCGCAGTGCGCGGCGAAATGCTGATCCTTGCGCGCCACGGCAAAGAGCTCCCGCCGCAGTGGATCCGCCACCGTCATGTCGCGGGAGAAGGGCGCTGCGGTCGCACTGGCTTCGGTGGCCGCGATGCCACTCGACTCATAGTGGCCTGCGCCGTCTTCCGCCAGCACCATGCGGAAGTGAGGCGGCTGCAGGCCTGGATTGTCGAACACGAAAGTGATCGTCGCCGCGGCGGTGGCCTGCGCTCCGGCGGCAGCGCTCTGCAGAGCGAGCAGCAGCAGGAACAGGGCAATCCGTGGCATCATCGAGCGGCGACACGCGCAGGCGCAGATCGGATTTCCGCCACGGACGCCCCCTGCTGCGCGGCTGTCTGTGCATGATGGATGTGGCAGATGGCAATAGCCAGCGCATCCGCGGCGTCGGCCGGCTCCGGCACGTACTCCAGCTCCAGCAGGCGCGCGACCATGAACTGGACCTGCTCTTTTTTCGCCAGGCCGTAGCCAACCACGGTCGATTTGATCTTGAGCGGCGCATACTCGAACACCGGCAGGCGATGCCCCGCGGCGGCCAGCAGCGCCACGCCCCGCACATGGCCGAGCTTCAGCGCCGATTGCGCGTTGACGGAATGAAAAACTTCTTCGACCGCGATCGCATCCGGCTGGTGTGCGGCAATCAGCGCGAAGAGTTCGCGGTGCACCATCTCCAGTCGCACAGAAAGCGTCTCTTTCTTTGATAGATGGATAGCGCCAGCGCAGACAGGACGAAGCCGCGCCGCACGGGCTGTTTCTTCCACCGCGACAACGCCGTAGCCGGTCCACTCAGTGCCGCAATCAATCCCGAAAACGCGCATGCACCCTGAGTGTAGCCGCTAAAAGCGCCTGCGCGGCTGGCGGCCACTCCGTGGCTTGTACTCGTGGTGCTTGGGTCGCCAACGTGGTGGGCCTTCCCGCTGGTCGGCAGCTGGCTACCAACGGGAGGATGATGCTCGCTTGCAGCTCAAACAACTAGAAAACACTCGCCACGAAGTGGCCGCCAGCGGCGCAGGCGGTCTTGTTGTATCAGCGGCTGATCCCTTCCATCGGCGAAGACGCCGTGGCATACAGTTTGCGCGGCATGCGGCCGGCCAGGAATGCCTGCCTTCCGGCCAGCACCGCGTGATTCATTGCTTCGGCCATCAGCACAGGCTTCTGCGCCGCTGCCAGGCAGGAGTTCAGCAGAATCGCGTCGGCGCCCAATTCCATTGCCAGAGCGGCGTCGGAGGCTGTGCCCAGGCCGGCGTCGATGATGAGCGGTACCTCGTGGATGAGTTCGCGGAGGATGCGGAAGTTGTCGATGTTCGAGATACCCAGCCCGGAGCCGATCGGCGCGCCCAGCGGCATCACGGCCGCCGCGCCTGCATCGATCAGCCTGCGCGCGAACACGATGTCGTCCGTCGTGTAGGGCAGCACGGTAAAGCCTTCTTTCGCGAGTACCCGCGTGGCTTCCAGCGTCGCCTGCACATCCGGATACAGCGTTGCGTGGTCGCCGATCACTTCGATCTTGACCCAGTCGGAGAGGCCGACTTCGCGGCCAAGGCGGGCCGCGCGGATCGCTTCATCCGCCGTGTAGCAGCCGGCTGTATTGGGAAGCAGAAAGTAGCGCTGCGGGTCGATGAAATCGAGCAGCGATTCGCGCGATCGGTCCAAATTCACACGCCGTACAGCGACGGTCACGATCTCCGCGCCGGAAGCCTCGATCGCGTCGCGCGTCTCGGCGCCATCCTTGTATTTTCCCGTGCCGACAATCAGTCGCGATTGAAAGGCCTTGCCTGCGATTACAAGCGGTTCCATGTCTTGATTGTAAGTCCGTACAAATGGCTGGCCACAAAGCAAAAGGCCCTTCCCTTGTGGGAAAGGCCTTGTTGCCGGTGCACTGTTGAGATTGACCTGAGGTCTCCTCCGAGCCAAATCTGCCGCGCATACCCAATACTGCGCGACGACTCTTGAGGTGGGCCTCGGCGTATATCTTCAGAACGCCAGGTCTAGAGCCGGAAGGAGCCCTAAGCCTCAGTCACCTCACGTGTAGCGTTAATGCACAAACTACAGTCGGAACTTGTCATATTTAGGATCGCCCTCCTTTCTTGTGTAACCAGAGAGTAGCGCCGGTTGCGGGACCAGGTCAAGCCTCACTGTTTCGATCGTGTGGAATGGGAAGATGACTGAAGTGTGCTCACCATGCGTGCACAAAACCGTCGTGTTCCAGCAGCCGCACCGCCACGCCGAACAGGCTGCTCAACAGCCCCTCCTGGAGCAATGCTTCGCGCGTGCCATCCGCAATGATCCGGCCTTGGCGCATCATCACCACGCGCTCGATCTCGGGGATGATATCGGCGAGCTGGTGTGTCACCAGGATCAGCCCGGTGCCCGCCTGCGCGACCGAGCGCAGCGCCAGCCGGAGTTCATGCTGGGCCAGCAGGTCGAGCGCGTTCGAGGGCTCGTCGAGAAGGAGCATCCCTGGTTTGTGCACCAGTGCACGCGCAATCATCACGCGGCGCTGCTCCCCGGCCGACATCGCCCCCACCAGCTTCCCGGCCAGGTGCGTGGCGCGCATCAGCTCCAGCGTTTCGCGTGCGCGCTCCACCATTGCGTCGGTAACGACATGATTTGGCCACAGCGCAGACGCACCAAAAAAGCCGGCGATCACAGCGTCCAGCCCGTTCGTTACGGGAGTCCGTTCACCCGGCAGATCCGCTGACACGACGCCGAAGGAGGAGCGCAGCTGTGACAGGTCCCAGCGCTCGCGCCCCAGCAGCCTGAAGTGCATCGCCGGCTCTCCCGCAAGCGGCACCATCGGGTACTGCTCCCGAGTCAGCGTCTTGATCAGGGTTGACTTGCCACAGCCATTCGGCCCCAGCAGCGCGATATGCTCGCCCTGCGCGATCTCCAGCGCGAGATCGTGCAGCACGATCTCGTCACCGCGTGCCACGGATACATGCCGCATGGATAAGAAACTGCCTGCTTCGTTCATAACCCCTTCTACCGGCAAGACCGGCTGCTCGCCTGGAGGCCACTTCGTGGCGTGTACTTGTGGATGCTTGCACCGTCAGCGAACACTTACCTCCCACTGGTCGAAGCCTTGTCAAAGCCAGTGCCGACCATTGGGAAGGCCCACCTGCGAACGGGGTCCAGCAATCACAAGTACACGCCACGAAGTGGCCTCTTGGCGAGCAGCCGGTTTTGCCCCTACAAGCTTTTCGATAGAGTAGAGCCACCATGCCTGACGCACTTTCCCCTGACCCCCTGCTGCCTGAAGAGGCCGTGCCCAGCGGTTTCCGTTTTGCCGCAGTCCGCGCGGGCATCAAGCCCAGTGGCCGGCCTGATCTTGCCTGCGTCGTCGCCGACGAAGGGGCAACAGCCGCTGCCATGTTCACGAGCAACCGCGTCGCTGCGGCGCCGGTGCTTGTGGGTCGAGAGCATCTTCGCGCGTCCGCGGGCGCCATCCGCGCAGTCGTCGTCAACAGTGGGAATGCCAACTGCGCCACGGGTGCGCACGGCGTGGCGGCTGCGCGGGAGAGCTGCAGGGTCGCGGCTACCCTGTTTGGCTGCAGGGAGGAGCAGGTGCTACCCAGCTCTACCGGTGTGATCGGCGTACCGCTCCCGGTAGAGAAGCTCACCGCTGCCCTGCCCGCTGTCGCGGCCGCCGTCGTTGAGGGCGCCATCGCTTTTAGCGCGTTCGCGCAGGCCATTCTCACGACGGATACCCGCGCCAAGGTCGCCTGCCGGCGCGTGGAGGTCGGTGGCGCTGCCGTTCTGCTTGCCGGGGCCTGCAAGGGTGCCGGCATGATTCACCCCCGCCTTGCGCCGCCGCACGCCACCATGCTTGCCTACCTCTTTACCGACGCCATCATCGCCGCGCCTGCACTTGCGGTCATGCTGCAGCCCAGTGTGGACCAGAGTTTCAACCGTATCTCGATCGATGGCGATACCTCGACCAACGACACAGTGCTGCTGATGGCTTCTGGCGCCAGCGGCGTGTGGATCGAAGCTGGCCACACCGCGTTCCAGGCTGCCCTCGACGAGCTCTGCCAGGAGCTGGCCCTGGACATTGTCGAGGATGGCGAAGGCGTCACCCACGTGGTCACCCTCGAGATCAGCGGTGCGCCGTCGGATGCGGAAGCGCTGCAGGTAGCCAGGGCCATCGCCCACTCACCGCTGGTCAAGACTGCCTGGGCGGGCAACGATCCCAACTGGGGCCGGCTGGCTTCATCCATTGGCGCCAGCGGTGTGGCGATCGATCCCGATCGCATCGGCATCACGCTTGCGGGCCTGCCGGTATGCGAAAACGGCGGCCGCGCCGCACGCTTTGACAGGGACGCGGTACACGCCGCGATGCAGGCTCGCCGGTTCACGATCACGGTTGATCTCGGTCTCGGCACCGGCTTCTGCCGCTTCTGGACTACGGATCTTACCGCTGAATATGTCCACATCAACGCTGACTACTCTTCTTGACAGCAGGACCGATGTCGCGGGGTGGGCCGCCTGCCTATTCTTTGGAGCAGTGTTGCACTTCTTGTGCAGAATGGTGAAAGCCGCGTGAATCGGGCACGCCGGGAAGCTGCGCCGGGCTCTTACACACCTTTATGCACAATCGTGTTGAAAACTGCGGCTTGCGCAAAGCTGCGCGGCCGTGATGAGGGCGGGGGACGATGAGTAAGGAAGCAGAAGCGCGCGTACGCGACGAGTTGCTGCAGGCGCTGTACGCAAGCGTGTTGCGCTGCACCCTGTCGGAGGCGCAGTGGGGGCTGGGCGCCCGGGGCCTCGGCGAGGCCAGCATGGCGCTGGCAGCAGCGATGTCGCCAGTGCTCCGCCCCCCTGACATGGTGATGCTGCCAGCCCGAGGGGCCGCCGCGTTCCGCGCGCTGCGCGGGCTTGGCCCGCGGGCCGAACGTCGCCTGCCGGCACGGGACCTCGCCGCGGGTATCCTGCCCTGCCCCGCGGAGGAGGCCGTTGCGGCGTCCCTGGCCCTGGGCGCCGCCGCAGCTGCTGCCCGGGCAGGCAGCGGCGCGCTGGTCTGCGTGCTGTTGCCGGCCGCCGTCGCCGGGCGGCTGCAGGGGGTGCCACCAGCGGCAACGGGCAGCGGTGCAAAGGGCGGCAAGGGTAGCTGGATCGAGGATTGCTCCACCTGGCAGGATGCTGCGGCCTGGGCCGCGCGGCTGGCGCTGCCGCTGCTGTTGATGACAGATACTGCTCGACCTCGGCGCGGCTTCGCTCCTGGAAGACCGCCAGAGCTGGCCCCGGCACCCATGTACCCCTCTATCCCGGTCGACCGCGCGGATGCCCTCGCCATCTACCGCGTGGCGTTTGAGTGCGCCGGCCGGGCGCGCGAGGGTGCGGGACCAAGCCATATCCAGTGCGTACCCTTCCGGCTGCGTGGCCAGCAGCCGGGCGAAGAAGAGGCATTGCCCCGGCTGGAAGCCATGCTGCGCAAACGCGGCGCGTTCCACAAAGGCTGGCGGCGCCAGCTGGAGCGGCAGCAGATCCGGGAGCTCGCGGCGAACCCGGCAGAGCCTGGCTAGCTTGCCCAAGGGGCGGCTTCGATCTCCAGGAAGAACCCCCGCGCCTAACACAATGGTTCGCGACAGCCGGACCGGGCCGGTGACAAACAAGGCTCTGCCCATCCGAAGGTAACCGGTTGTCCGCTTGTGTTCGCCTGCCCCTTCATCTAGGCTTTGGCATGTGTCGCACCGGGCTGCTGGGCACACAGACCGTCCATTGGAAACACCGTCCATGGTAACCATGTGTGTTGGTACAGCAAGCCGAGGTGAGAGTGAGATCTGCCGTAGCCATCTGTCTGCTGGCCGCTAGCGTCCCTGCTGTTCCGAGCCTGGCACGGGCAGCACAGCAGCCGGCGCAAACCGCAGATCAGCAGCAAGCCGCGCCGAAGCAAAAATCGGGTTTTTTCCACCGGACCCCGCCGCCCCCGCTGGATCCTGATGCGCCGATTCACATGCCGAAAGACTTCCAGATTGCTTTTCCGGTTGAGGTCAAGGACGGGCAGGGCTCGATCTATGTGCCGATGGACAGCTGGATGTACCCCGCGCTTGATCGGCTGCATGCACTCGGCTACCTCAACACGGCTTTTCTTGGACTCCGTCCGTGGACCCGCCTCAGTATCTTCCACATGCTGGACCGCGGCGGCATGAGTCCGTACGGCAACACGGACGACACAGGTTCAGGAAACGACGAGGCAGAAGAGTTATACCTCCGGCTCATGCGCGAGGTCTCCCCTGACCTGTACTTCACCGGCAAACATGCCGAGTTGGACACGGTCTACACTCGCTTTCTTGATATCAGCGGTACACCGCTCAACGACAGCTTCCACTTCGGGCAGACGATTTACAACGACTATGGTCGACAGTACCAGTCAGGCCTGAATAATGTAACCGGCGCCAGCGGGCGGGTCGAGGCAGGCCGCTTCACGCTGAGCATCCGCGGCGAGTTCCAGCGCGCTCCCTCCGCTACCGGCTATTCCTTGCTGCTGGGCGAGTACCTGTCGAACGCCGTCGATAACATAGCCTACGACCCAAACCTGCGGCAGGCGACCGATCCGGTCGGGCCCATTTCCTCTGTCGGCAACTTCCGCCTGCTCGAAGCCAACCTGTCGTACCACCTGTTCAAGCACGAGATATCGCTCGGCAAGACCGACCAGTGGCTGGGTCCGGGACAGGGCGGCGCCATGGCCTGGAGTACCAACGCCGACAACATCTACCAGTTACAGATCAATCGCATTGAACCGTTCTATATCCCTCTGCTGCGCCACGTTATCGGGCCCATGCGCTACGAGTTTTTTGTCGGTACACTGGGCGGCCATACCCAGCCGAACCACCCATGGGTCCATGCCGAAAAGGTCAGTATCCATCCGACAAAGAACCTGGAACTCGGCTTCGAACGCACTGTCATCTGGGGTGGCAAGGATCACGAGCCGGTCACGATCCATACCTTCCTGCGCTCGTTCTTCTCGACCGCCGGGACTAACCCCGGAAGCAAGTTCTCTATCTACGACCCTGGCGCACGCTTCAGCGCGTTCGACTTTACCTATCGCGTGCCATTCGTACGCAACTGGCTTACGCTCTACACCGATTCCTTTTCGCATGACGATGTAAGCCCTGCGTCGGCGCCACGCCGTGCCGCGGTCCGGCCTGGTATCTACCTGTCGCACATTCCCGGAATTCCGAAGCTCGACTTCCGCCTGGAAGGCTCGTCAACAGACTGCGTCACCTCGCGCTGCAAGGGCGCCGTTCCCGGTCTTCCGCCGAACGGTGCGCTCGGCACGTTCTACTTCTACGAGGCCGTCGAGCAACAAGGCACGACGAACAAGGGCTTTCTCTACACTGACCCCATCGGTCGCGATGACAAGGGCGGCCAGGCGTGGCTGACATATCACTTCGCGCCCGAGGATCAGCTGCAGTTCTCCTTCCGCAATGTCAAGGCAGACAAGAACTTCATCCCGGGCATGGTCCCGTTCAACTATGTTCCGGGTGGCGATGCGGGAACCTACGTGGCCGGCGGCACGACGCAGAACCAGTTCAAGGTAAGCCTGGTCAAACGGCTTGATCCGGACGTGGAGCTACGCCTCGCCGGGCAGTTCGAGGCATGGAAGGTACCAATCTACAAGCCCGGGCAGAACAACGACTTCAGCTTCTGGGGCGGCATCACCTGGTTCCCGCATAAGGAACACCAGTTCTAAGGTTTGCCCCTGGTAAACAAACCACGAAGTGATCGCCTCCCGCGCAGGGGGTCTTAGCCCTTACCCAGGAGCACCCGCAAATCCGTACCACTCATCTCGCGTGGCTGCTCCAGACCTAACATGCCGAGGATCGTTGGCGATAAGTCCCGCAGTGAACCGCCGTCGCGCAACGTGTACTGGCCGGCGTTCTCATCTACCAACACAAAGGGAACAGGATTCGTCGTGTGCGAAGTATGCGGCCCGCCGGAAACAGGGTCGACCATCTGCTCGGCGTTTCCATGGTCCGCGGTAATCAACATCGACCCGCCGCGTGCCTGCAGTGCACGATAGATGCGGCCCAGCGAGGCATCCACTGTTTCGACTCCGCGGATCGTCGGCGCCAGTTGCCCCGAGTGTGCCACCATGTCGGCGTTGGCAAAGTTCACCACGACTAAGTCAAATGCTGTGTCGTCGATCGCCTGGATAACTGCATCGGCCACACCGGAGGCACTCATCTCGGGCGCCAGGTCATAGGTCGCGACCTTCTGAGACGGCACCAGCACGCGGTCTTCGCCGGGAAATGCTTTCTCAATGCCGCCGTTGAAGAAGTAAGTCACATGCGCATACTTCTCCGTCTCCGCGATGCGCAGGTTGCGCAGGTTCGCCTGGGCCAGCAGGTTAGCCAGCAGGTTATCCATTGACTGCGGCTCGATGACGCGCGGCGTGGCGAAGTTCTTTTCGTACTGCGTCATTGTGACAAAGAAAAGGTCGCTTGGAATACCCGCACGCGGGATGGCCGCATCCTGCTCGGCGATCTGGGGCAGCTCGCGGCCATCGTCTTCGGTCAGGCCGCTGTTGCGGGCCAGCACGCGCGTTATCTGCCGCACCCGGTCGGCACGGTAATTGAACAGGATACAGGCGTCGCCGGTCCGGATGGTTGCCGTGGGGGCGCCCGCTGGATCTGTAACCACGAACGGCACAATAAACTCGTCCGTGATGCCGTTGCCGTAGCACTCGTGGACGCGCGCGATCGCGTCGCTGTACGCGCCACCTTCGGCGACACCGGCGATCATCGCGTCAGAGGCTTTCTTCTCGCGCTCCCAGCGCATGTCCCGGTCCATGGCGTAGTAGCGGCCGGAGACCGTGGCCAGCCTGCCGATGCCATACTCCTCCATATGTGCCAGCAGTTGTTGCAGATACCCTGCGCCGCTGGTCGGCAGCGTGTCTCGCCCGTCCAGGAAGGCATGCACAAAGACGCGCTCCAGGCCGGCCGCCTTGGCTGCCCGTAACAGTGCGTAGAGGTGATTCTGATGGGCGTGGACGCCACCGTCCGACAGGAGGCCGAGCAGGTGCAGCGCGCGGCCATGCTCCTGCGCATGGGCGAACGCCGCGGCGATCGCGGGCTCGGTCGCAAGCCTGCCCGCGGCGACGAGCGCATCAATGCGCGTGATGTCCATCTCGACCACGCGGCCGGCGCCGATATTCAGGTGACCGACCTCGCTGTTACCCATCTGCCCGTCAGGCAGCCCAACATAGTGATCCGACGCGCGCAGCAGCGTGTTCGGAAACTCGGCCAGCAGCTTGTCATACACGGGCTTTCGCGCAAGGGCGACAGCGTTGTTTGCGGTCGCGGCGCTGATACCCCAGCCATCCAGGATGGCAAGCACCAGGGGCCGTTTATGAACATTGGTAGCAGACATGGTGGGTTCCTCCTGTTAAGTGCGAGCTGGTAGATGCGTCGATCCGGTTTCTCAGTACAGCACACAGCCTGGAATGAAAAAGGGCGCGTTGGCAGAAGTCTGCCGCGCCCTTCCGGGGAAAAACGGTGCGCTGTCTTACTGCGGCTTCTTTGGTGCGGTGCCGGGGCTGCCTGCGCCTGGCACGGTTCCGGCGCCAGTACCGCCCGGTCCCAGTGTCGGTGGCGCGCCAGCCGGATGCTGCGCCTCGTATGCCTTCTGCGCGGCTTCTATCTCGGCCTTGTGCCGATCGATCACGGCGCGAGCTGTCTCCTGCCCACTCTTGAGCGCTGCCTGCTGTATATCGTTCAACAGCAGCGGATTGACGAGCAGCAGGTTCTTGCCTGCGGGCGTTTTGTAGAACTCGATCGTCTTTTCGGCGTCCTCGGTCGAGAGATACCGCTGATAGGTCGCCACCGTCGGCGTATCCACGTCGATCTTTTCGAGACTCGCGTGCATGTCTTCCTTCACGTCCGCCGGCACAAATGGAGGGAAGGCGCGCTGGAAGTACGCCATGATGTTATCGATCAAGCGGGTCTTGACCTGGTTGGTTCCTGTCAGCTCCATCAGCTCGTGAGCCTGGACCGCGGTCAGGGGGTGCGCCGGTACCGGGGGTGTCCCAGGTTTGGCGGGCGATGCGGTGGTCGGCAGCGGCGGCGCTGGCTTGGCGGCTGGCCTGGCTGTGGTTTGCGCCATCACGGTGACGGCAAGAAGAAGCGGCGCAGCGGCGCCCATGGCAAACTTGTGCAAAAGAAAACTCCTGTTCGTACGCAAGGTGGAAGCCGGCGTGGCATGCTGCCGGCTCCTTATTCTTTGTGCTTGATATCCCGGTGCTTAGTCGCCGAAATTTACTGCTTCCAGCCCGAGGTACTCAGCCGTCTGACCCAGCTCTTCTTCGATCCTCAGCAGCTGGTTGTACTTGGCGATGCGATCCGTGCGCGACGCCGAGCCGGTCTTGATCTGCCCCGCCCCGGTAGCAACAGCCAGGTCAGCGATGAAGGTGTCCTCGGTCTCGCCGGAACGATGCGAGATGATCGAGGTGTAACCGTAGCGGCGGCCCAGCTCGATCGCTTCCAGGGTCTCGCTGATCGTCCCGATCTGGTTCACCTTGATCAGGATTGAGTTCGCGATCCCCTCTTCGATACCACGCTGCAAGCGCTCGGTGTTGGTGACGAACAGGTCGTCACCCACCAGCTGGATGCTCTGGCCCAGCAGCTCGCTGAGATACTTCCAGCCATCCCAGTCGTCTTCTGCGAGGCCGTCCTCGAGCGAGACGATGGGGTACTGGCGGGTCCAGCTTTCCCAGTAACGCGACATCTCTTCGCTGGACAGCTCGCGACGATCGCTCTTCTTGAAGACGTAGCGGCCGCTTTCCTTGTCGTAGAACTCGCTCGCCGCCGGGTCAAGGGCGATGGCGATATCCTCGCCAGGCTTGTAACCAGCCAGTTCGATTGACTCCAGGATCAGCTCGATGGCTTCCTCGTTCGACTTGAGCGACGGGGCAAAACCACCTTCATCACCGACCGCCGTGTTGTAGCCCTTCTTCTTGAGCACGCCCTTGAGCGTGTGGAACACCTCGGTGCCCCAGCGCAGCGCGTCCGAGAACCGCTCCGCCCCAACCGGCATCACCATGAATTCCTGAAAGTCGACATTGTTATCGGCGTGCGCGCCGCCGTTCAGGATATTCATCATCGGCGTGGGCAGGATCGATGCATTGACGCCGCCGAGATATCGGTATAGCGGGAGATGAAGCGCCGTCGCTGAAGCCCGGGCAGCGGCCATGGACACGGCAAGGATTGCATTGGCGCCCAGCTTGCTCTTGTTAGGCGACCCATCGATGGCAATCATCGTCGCATCCAGCAGGCGCTGGTTGGCGGCATCCATCCCGGTCAGCTCCGGGGCCAGCACGCTCTCCACATTCTCGACCGCCTGCAGCACGCCCTTGCCGAGATAGTGGCTCTTGTCGCCATCGCGCAGCTCCACCGCCTCGTGCTCACCAGTCGACGCGCCCGAGGGAACAGCGGCACGCCCGCGCACGCCGCCTTCCAGAACCACTTCTGCTTCCACGGTTGGATTGCCACGGGAATCCAGTATTTCCCGGGCATGTATCGCGACAATCTCTGTCATGTGTGTCCTTATCGATCCTTCCGTTGTCGTGCCGTCTATCGTAATGCGGTGCTGCAAGCGTTCCGCCAGGCGTGGCCGGCGATCGACCCGGACAGGTGCCTGCCCCGCGGCTGCACTGGCAATATGTTCGATGAACCCTGCCATCGGCCCCTTTTCACCCGCACGCGCTGCCGCAGGCGTGGCAAACAAGCCCGATTCTAACAAAGCCGTACCGCGCCTTTCTGGTGGCGCGCCCGAAGCTGCATGGAATCTTCCTGCAATATTCACGGTGCAGGTGCTTCCGGCCTCACTTACCTTCCTGTTCACGGTTGAGACCGGGGAAACCTTTACCTTTGTGGTACCTCCCCGGGCCAGCGTGACTTTTCCTTTCGCGTTCGGGCACCCGCACCGTAGGCTTAGGCTGCGTGATTGTCTCCGCGCATCACGTACTGTGGAGTGTATGGGTATGAAGCTTCTTTCGCTGTCGTCGCCGTCCCTGTTTGAGCCTCAAGCTCGCCAGCCGCTCGCCCCCAGGCTCCGGCACTCGCAGGACCGCATGCGCCTGCTGCTGCTGTGTGCCACCCTGCTGCTTGCGCCGGCTGCTGCGGCCAGCGCCCAGGCCACCACGCAGAGTGCGCCGCAGGCAGCGGACCAGTACTCCGGTGTGTCACACCCGCCCGCCGATGACGCCATCGTGGCCGCGGAGGATCCCGCCGCTCCTTCGCCGCAAAAGCCATTGCCGGGAGTGCCGGCGGCGGCGCCCGAGGCAAGACCAGCCACCCAGTATGCAGCCCCCGCGGCCGCCGCAGCCGCACCTGTTGAGAATCCGGACTACGGCATCGTCACCAGCACCACGGATACCCCGGCGCCACAGACCGCCGCGGAGCGCAACGCTCACCTGATCCCCCGCCCCGTTGACCCGGACTATGGCGTCGTCGGCATGGTCGCCGCTCCATCGAACCAGCTTGCCGAAGGAACCAACGTCCATGTGCGCCTGCTGCAGCAGATCAGCACCCAGCGCAGCCAGGATGGCGAGCCCTTCCGGGCGCAGGTCGCGGCGGACGTGTACAAGGAAGGCCGCGTCGTTATCCCCATGGGTTCTGAACTGCGAGGGCGCATCGTCAGCGTGTCCCAGGGCCACCGCATGGGTAACCGGGCCACGATTCGGCTGCGGCCTGACTCGGTGATCCTGCCGGACGGCACCGCTTACCACTTGTTCGCGCAGGCTGTGTCAAGCTCCCAGAGTGGCACCAGGACAGACCAGGAAGGTGGGATCCAGCCGAAGCCGCAGGTCACCAAGGACCTGGTCGAGTACGGCACGGGCGCCGGCAGCGGCGCCCTCGTGGGCGGCGTTTTCGGCGGACCAGTAGGCGCGGGAGCTGGCGCGCTGGTGGGCGCCGGTGTGGTGACTACACACCTGCTGTTGCAGAAGCCTGCCCAGGCTCGTATCGAGCAGGGTGCGGAGATTGTGTTTAGCCTGACTGAGCCGATGGACCTGCTGCCTACCCGCAACTAGGCGACATCACAGGCCGCGTCTATTCTCCGGACTGGGCTGGAAACGTACTCGTAACAAGACGAGCCAGGCTGCCCAGCCTGGCTCGTTCTGCCTGCCGTGTACCACCATCGCAGGACGTGCGCCAAGGCGCACAT
>CAXTEW010000047.1:0-14191 GCA_964243175.1 uncultured Acidobacteriaceae bacterium | reverse complement strand
ATCGGGCGCACCGCGGCGTCTGCAACGCCGGGGCGACCGCGCAGCAATGCTGCGATGCGCGATGGGTACACGTTTCTGCCGCCGACCTGCACCACCTCATCCTGCCGCCCGGCCAGCCGAAAGCTCCCATCCTCCGCCAGGACGACGCGATCCATCAGCGGTACACACAAGCCGGAGCCATGGACCAGCCTGTCCGGTCCATCGTTCCGCTCTCCGGAGCCGGCCGCTGCCCGCGCCTCGAAGCGCCACTGTGACATGAGGCGGTAGGCCTTTTCCGGCCATCTCCGTGTCCCGATCCCTGCTGTCTCGGATGACCCATACACCTCGGTCATACCGGCGAGGCCTCGCGCAACCAGCGACTCGATCAACTCAACCGGACACGGTGCCGTGGAAACCACGCCTTCCGCATCCGCAGGCCATGACGGCACCGACCGGTGCAGCCACTGCCATTGCTCCGGGACCGCCACGACCAGGTCCCCCTCGCGAAGCTGGGGCAAGCCGTTACCGGCCGGAATGACCTCGAGGTGCAGCCGATCGGGCAGCATCGCTGTAAAGAGAAACCCGTAGATATGGTGAGCCCTGGCTGAGGCGACAACCCGCCTTCGACCGGCAAACATCCCGGCAAGAAAGGTGATTTCCGTCTCGAGAAAGTCGCGCCTGTGTGTGCAGCGCTTCGGGCCGCCAGTTGATCCGGAGCTGAGAAAGGTGACCTGCCCCACCCCGTTGCGCCACGCTGCCTCGATCACATCCAGCCAGTCGCCGAACTTCCTTGCGGCCAGCAGATCACGCTCAGCGCTCGCGTCATACAGGTGGAACATCTCGTTCGCCGCCGAGGCCAGCCGCATCGTCTCGAGCGAATCACAGCCCAGGCACTGCCCCGCGCCTGGCTCCTCCCCGATGGAGAGCTCTTCGGACCATGGCTTGTTTCTGGCCAGATCTGCACCACGCGGAGTCGCTGAAACCTGCATGGCCGGGTTGCCGCGAGCTGCCTGCAGCTCCGCGGTCAGCAGACTTTCAAGTACCCGGGCCAGCGCCCCGCGGGAAAGCATCGTCGGCGTCCTTACTCCTCGATGGTGCTAGATCACTGCCCATGAAGGGCTGGCGAGAACCACGCGATCCCGTCCGGCCCGCTTGGCTTCGTACAGCGCGGCATCGGCGGCACTGAGAAGCTCGGCAAAGGTGCCGCCCTGGACCTTTGTATCCGCGCAGCCAAAGCTAGCGGTGACAGACACCTGTACGTCCCCGACCGTGATCGTCGCGGCAGCGAGCGCCACGCGCAGCCGCTCGGCAAACAGCCCGGCGTTTCGCATATCTGTCGAAGGCAGCAGTGCCACGAATTCTTCGCCTCCGATGCGTGCAAAGGTGTCGCTGGGTCGCAACAACGAAATAGCTGTTCGAGCGAGGGCTGTAAGCACCATGTCGCCGACGCCATGACCATACGTATCGTTGACCCGCTTGAAATGATCCACGTCGATCGCCACCAGCGCCAGGGGCTCACCATAGCGAGCGAAGCGGCTATGCTCCCGCTCGGCTACTTCGAAGAACCGCGCGCGGTTACACGCGCCGGTCAGGTGATCAAGTGTCAGCATCTTCGTCAGCTTGCCGGTGTCAAAGGTCTGGCGCTCCACCTCCCGCAGGATCACCGTGTACCCGGAAATGACCGGCTCGCTGCCCGGCTCGCCTTCGCTACGCACCGCCACCAGCCGCTGGCACCAGTACGGTATACCGCTGCGTCTGTGTTGCCAGCCTTCGCTCAGGTGCCATCCATGGCGCGCTGCGGCGGCGATCTGGTCCGGCATGCTCAGCGACGCTTGCCCGGAGGCCAGCAGCCCGAACATATCCAGCGTTTTCCCGATGGCCTCCGCCTGGCTGAACCCGGTCTGGCGGAGAAAGGACGGGTTCACAGAATCGATTCGCCCTTCCGCATCGAGTGACACCACGGCAAAATCATTCACACCATCGAGCAGGGATGCGAACCAGACCTCGGCCTGCTTCAACCTGAGCTCCTGCGCCACCTGCCTTGAAACATCGCACATCGCCAGCATGAACCGGTCGGCACTCAGCTTGACCACCGTGCAGCTCAGCACCTTTGGATCGAAGCTGTCCTCCGCCCGGCTCGGCGTCAGAAAGATGCGGTAGTCCTGGCACACCACGCCGTGATTCGGTTCGAACTGCTGCAGCAAGGCTGTGACATCAGGCGCGTAGCTCTCGATCAACCGTAGAAAGTTGAAGACGAACGGCGCTTTCGAGATAGGCATCAGCAACTGCATCGCGAGCGGATTCATCATGCCGATCGTGCCGTCCGCCGCCATGCCTGCCAGACCCACGGGGCAGGCGTAGAGGAATTGCAACAGTTCTTCATTTTCCCGCTGGTGATCACTCGACATAAGAACCCTGCTCAGCGTCTCTTCTATTTGTCGCTACGGTCCAAGTGGAACAAGCAACACTCCCCGCACTACCGAAATCACGGCCCGGGTGCACCGCCCAAAAAGCGCTCGCTTACCTCTGGACGAGCACATAGTAGCGCCGGGCGCCGGGGCGCTTCAGCAATCTGAGCTGCACTGGCGTTGGTCGCATGCGCAGCGTCAGCACGTAGTCAATAATGGTATCGAGCACGGGCTCATCCTCGAAGCGCTGCGCGACCATGAAGTTATTCATGCACTGCGCAGTGTTTGCGAAGTAGTGCCCCCCGATCACCGTGTCCGCAGGTATGCCTGCAAGCCTTGCTTCGGCTTCGTTGTAGATTTCCGTAACACAGTCGAAGCTCATACCGACGACTCCAAAGGGGAGCGCGTCATATTGCTCGGGCGTCATGGAATCCAGATCTCCAATCGTCAGATCCGTAAACGTAGCTAATTCCAGGTCATTGGGAAGCATCGGAACTCCGAACTTCGCGCCTTCACTCGGCGGTTTGTGAGAGGGTCAGGGTTGCGTAAGAAATATCGTGTCGCTGGAGTGGCGAAGCAGCTGCCTTGGGATCGTGCTTCCGGTGCCACACCATGTGATCTTACCCTTGCGCATCGTCGCTTGACTCTCCGTGCCTTCCGCCGCGACGTTTTCCCGGTCTCCTGGCAGCTTGTCTACCACCCTAGTTTTCCCCACCGCGTGAAAGGTCTTTTTGATCCTCGCAGACAAGCAGCCTCCATGGCGACATAGCCTTTTCCACGCGCGGTACTTCGGTTATCCGGGAACCATCGCGGGAATGGCGACCACGCCAGTCGCAAGGACGCCGCGACCCGGGATGCTTCCTGATCCGGGGTCCGTACGGGCCGGAGAGCTTTGCGCGAGGATCTTCGCGGCGCCTACTGCAGATCGCGCATCCTTGCGCGGCAATGCCCATCCAAGTGTCAGCGGGCGCCGTGGCAGTGAGGCTCATCTCGCGGCGGAGCCACAATTTCGCGCATGGAGGTATCTGGATTGAACACAACAGGAGCACGACTGATGGCAGGCCTGGCGGTGGCAACGCTGCTGGTGGCCGGGGGCTGCCAAGGCACGCCTGCGACGAGCACAGGAAGCAGCACCGCGACTGGGCCGGGCGTCGCGACGAGCGCGGACACTGCCGCCACACCGAAGCCGCTGCCCCATGCCCACATCTTTCCGGAGATCAACGCGGCGCAGGGCGACATCGCCGCCGCGCTCGAAACAGCGAAGCATGAGCACAAGCGGGTGCTGCTTGATTTCGGCGGCGACTGGTGCGGCGACTGCCAGGTGTTGAATGTGTACTTCCACCAGCCGGAAAACCAGCAGCTGCTGGCGAAGGACTACGTACTGGTAGAGGTAAACGTCGGACGTATCGACCAGAACCTGGACCTGGGCACGAAGTATGGTGTGAATCTGAAAAAGGGCGTGCCGGCACTCGCAGTGGTCGATCCGAGCGGCAAGCCGGTGTACGGGCAGAGCGGCCAGTTTTCTGACATGCGGCACATGGAATCGTCGCCGGTGCATGCGTTTCTGGAGCAGTGGAAACCAGCCAACCGGAGTTAGCCAGGCCGTGCGGGAAGCCGGCCGCCGCCGCCTTCCCGCGCTCCGCGCCCCGAGACCTGGCTGCTGCGCATCGTAACCAGCGGAGGGTACTGCGCGATGGACAAAGTTGCTGTCAGTGAAGACCAGGTTGTACCCATGGATGCGGTCGCGCCTAAGGTGCGCGGGCTGCGTATCGCTTTTGTGAATGTATTTGCTGTGACCCATGCCGATGGAAGCTGGACGCTGATCGACGCGGCGCTGCCTTTCACGCAGGGCATGATCCGTAGCTGGGCAGAGGGCTTCCACAGCGGCCCGCCGAATGCCATCGTGCTGACCCATGGACACTTTGACCATGTAAGTGCCGCGCCGGCGCTGGCCGAGGAGTGGAACGTGCCCGTATATGCCCACGCGCTCGAATTCCCCTACCTGACCGGTGAGCAGGAGTACCCGGCGCCCAACGCAGGGGCGGGGGGCGGCATGATGAGCCTGCTCTCACCGCTGTACCCGAAAGGGCCGGTGGACCTGACGGGCAGGCTGCAGGAGCTGCGCCTCGGCGCGAGCACGGTGATGCCGGGCTGGGAAGTGATCCACACGCCAGGCCACACGCCAGGCCACTGTTCGCTGTACCAGGCGAGCGACCGCACGCTGCTGGTGGGCGATGCGTTCTGCACGACCAAGCCGGAGTCGTTCTTTGAAGCGGCGCTGGCGCAGGCGCCCGAGCTGCACGGGCCACCGTCGTACTTCACCTCTGACTGGGCGGCGGCGCAGGATTCGGTCGAGCGGCTGTCGGCCATGGATGTGGCCGTAGTCGCGCCGGGGCATGGCAAGCCGCTGGCCGGGGAGCGTCTGCCGGAGGAGCTGCGCCAGCTGGCGGTGCGCTTTCGCGCGGTGGCGGTGCCGGCGAATCGCCAGTCCGCGGGGTAAGCGCAGGCGAGAACAGGGAGGCGCGGCCCGGCATGCTCTACACTGCTGAGAGCATGCCGCTGGCCACGCTCGTGAGCCACGCTGCAAAGGCAAGGGCCTATAGCTCAATTGGTTAGAGCAGCGGACTCATAATCCGTTGGTTCCAGGTTCAAGTCCTGGTGGGCCCACCAATTCTCTTTCACTGCCAACACCATCACATGCGGTGGCAGCATTAGTACATTCAGTCTTGCTTTGATGGATTTGGGTGCTTCGCCGTCATGGAAGCACCCGACGCTGTCGCATGGGCAATGCAGGCCTTTATCGAGGATGTTCACTAGCGGTAGCAGGACAGGAGCTTAAGTCCTTGGTGTGAAAACAGTGATGGCTTCTGAGTTGCAAGCAGGTTCCGTAAGAGCAGCGAGGTGGGCAGCAACGCCTAAGCTTCCGCGTACCGCTGTTCTCACAAGCAGAGGTTTACCAGAAACTCCAGGCGTCCAGAAGCTCCAGGCGCAAGGAGCGAACCGCTTCACTACTTGCCTCGTCATTGCTGTGCAGTGCTCCAGCCCGGCGCTTCTGTAAAGTGCTGAGGCATAAGCCAACAATGCTTCACCTAAGAGACAAACAGCTGTCGCTTTTGTGTCAATTGCCTTCGTAGCAGTATGCTTGGAGGGTGATGGTTTCAGTCCACAAACCCGAAGTGCAAACAACGGATCCGCGCATACTCCGCAGCCGCCGTATGCTCATGGATTCGCTGGCCAGCTTATTGCGGAAAAAGGAATTTGAAAACATCTCCGTTCAGGAGATAGCCGATAAAGCGACACTGAACCGGAACACTTTCTACCTTCACTACCCGGACAAGAGCGCGCTGTTGCGGGCAATGACAGATTCCCGCTTTCGCGAACTTATTCGGGAGCGCGGCATCTCTTTTGGCGATTGCGCGGGAGCACTCCGCGCCGTTGCGCTCGGGGTTTGCGACTATCTCACTGAGCTTACGAATTGCTCCGTGAAAGGAGCGCTTATACCGATTGAAGGATCCATCATCCCGGCCGTTGCGGACATGTTAAAGGAGGGCGCGGACCATCACAGGTTGATACCCGGGGTCGACGCGGCAATGCTGGCCACGACCGGCGCCTGGGCCGTCTTTGGAGCCGCCCGCCTCTGGCACCAGACCCCGGACCGCATTCCTGCTGAGCAGATGGCTGCCAGGATTGAAGCTATGGTGAAGCCAGTATTTCTCAACAGCTTCGCTAAGTGAAGCGCTGCAAGCCTGATCATGAATCGCGGGAATCATTCCAAACTCTCACAACGAGGCCAGGATGTCTGCGGTACGCCCCGCAAACAGAGCTTGACCTGAAGTCGGTCACGCTCGGCGTATCGAAAAGCACCTTCAACATGCGCAAGGAACGCACGTCCAGCTTCTCTAAGGATGGACTCGCTTTCTGCATGTGGAGTATCCGCTCTTAGATATGGAATGAATAAGTCATCGTCGCCATACTAGCTGAGAGGACCTGGAAACAATGAAGATCATCAGCATCGAAGAGCACTTTTTGACGCCCGAGATAACAACCGCGTGGGAAACTTCGGCCATCGGTTCAGAAGGAACCAGTAGCTTCGATCAAGGCGAGATCCGGCAGCGTCTCGAAGACCTCGGGGAGGGCCGCCTGAAATTAATGGACGAAAGCGGAGTAGACGTTCAGGTACTCTCCGTCACGACGCCAGCTCTGCACAACCTCGAACCCGTGGAGAGTGTTGGGCTCGCGATGAAGACAAACGACCTGGTAGCCGCGACCATCGCAAGGCATCCCACCCGCTTTCAGGGGTTCGCCGTTCTCCCCATGCCCGCTCCCGACGAGGCAGCGATAGAACTGAGACGTGCAGTGACCCAATGCGGTCTGCGTGGGGCCATGGTTTGCGGCCGCACTCGGGATAAGCATCTCGACCATCCCAATTTTCTCCACGTACTACGCACGGCTGCGGATCTAAGCGTGCCCGTCTTCATTCATCCCCAGATTCCTCAGGCTTCAGTCAGAGCAGCTCTCTACGCAGGTTTTGGGGAACCGCTCGATACAGCCTTTGCGGCGTTCGGGCTGGGGTGGCATTACGAGGCTGGAGTCCAGTTCGTTCGTTTGATCCTGGCGGGTGTCTTCGACCGGCTGCCAAACCTGCAGATCATCCTGGGGCACTGGGGGGAAGTTGTGCTCTTTTACATAGAACGGCTGAAGTCGCTGGCGCGTGTCGCAAAGTTGGAACTTCCAGTGGAGGAATACTTCCAGCGCAATCTATATGTCACCTCCAGTGGCATGTGGAATCAAACGTATCTGCAACGTGCCTTGGAGGTCGTTGGGCCGGAACGGATTCTATTTTCCACAGACTACCCGTACCAGTACCGTCCGGGGCAGCCGGGGCGATCGTTCCTGCTCGCTACCGACCTGTCGCAAGAGGCGAGAGAGGCATTCGCACATGGGAATTGGGAGAGACTAACGTCTCAGTGCTCGTCTTGACGGCAGTCCTTTACCTCGCGGCGTGAATGCAGGGGTCAGTCCTGATAAATCGCATTATGGGAGTCTATCCGGCCCAGGCGAACGTCCCAGGCCGGATGCAGATCCAACTTTCGCCGTGGCAGCATTGTTTCGTTCTTTCAGCAGCGACAGCCGTCTGGGAGCTGCGGGTGCAGCTGTGCACGGATCTCGAAGAGATGCCGGCCGAGGACGCGTCTGTCGAGTGGGCCGAACACCTAAGCCCGTCGCTGCCGATAGCGCGGCACGTTTCTCCGCTCTTTTTCGGATGCATGAATCTATACGGAATGAGTCGTGCATCTGATACGAGCAAGCCCTTCCTTCGCGTTCGCCCGTGTCTCTCCACTGCGTCTGGAGCGGCGATCACTCCCCAGAGATGCTGTTTGTCCACCCCGTCGCGCCATCTGGAGCTCGACCTTGCGTCTTCCTTGTACCCGCACCGGCAGGCTTCGATTGTTATGGCTCGCGTGCGCGCTCGTGCTACCCGCAGCAGCGGGCCTTGCCCAGACTCCGCGATCAGCGGCTCTGTTCACGACCCGAACCAGCTCGTGGTGCCTGGCGCGCAGGTCCGCCTCGATGGCGCAGACGTACACCTGACCGCAACCAGCGACGGTGCCGGCCATTACACCTTCGCTTCCCCTGGCCCGGACAGCTACACCGTGACCGCGCAGAAGCCCGGCTTTAACCCTGTGGGCGCTTCCTTCGTGCTCCCTGCGGGCGCAAGCCTGGCCGAGGACCTGAACTTCACCACGCTGAACGCGTCGGCCAGTGTGACGGTACAGGCAGCGGCAGCCGGCACCTCCTCTGCTGGGTACTATGTCGGCACCGTGGACCGCGGGGTGCTCGGCAGTGCGCCTATCGCCGATCAGCCTTACACCATCACCTTGCTGCCCGCCGACCAGATTGCGAATACCCAGGTAAAGAACCTGCGCGATGCGCTGAAGTATCTTCCCCTGGTGCAGTTTACCGAGCAGCAGGGACCGGAGATCATCCGGCCGGCCACGCGCGGCATACAGGGTTCCATCGCCCAGAACACCCGCATGGACGGCATGGCCATGGCCATTACCGGCGCAAATCCAATGGAGCAATACCAGGAACTGCAGGTTGAAAACGGGCTGGGCGGGCCACTGTATGGGCCAGCCAATCCATCCGGCATGTTCGACTTCGTGCTCAAGCGCGCCACCGAGGAGCGCACCAACAACCTGTACCTGGAGCAGGACAGCAGCTCTGTAGGCACTGCATGGCTGGACAGTGCGGTCGCGGCGGTCCGCACAAGCTGTTCGGCTACCGGACCAACCTGCTCTATCGCGATGGCACTCACTTTGTTGCGGACAGCCGTTTGCGGCGCCGGCTCGCCATGTTCGCCGGCGATGCACGATTCACGAACAGCACCACGCTCGATGCGCACTACAGCGTCTACGACGTCGTGCAGCGTGGCTATCCCGGGTGGTTTACCTATGGCGCAAGCAAGGCCCCGGCACGGCGCAGGATCCTGCACCGGACTACATCCTGCCCAGCGCTCCCAACCCCACGGTGCGCGGGTATGGGCAGGCGTACGCCGGGGTTAACCTGACGACGCAAAGCACCAGCGTGCGGCTGCTCCATTGCCAGTGTCCTGCTTGGCACCGCAAATGTCAGCGCGCCACGCATCTTCGCAGCTCCTGCGGCTGGCCTTCCCCGCAATCTCGATATCTACCAATCCGCGGTTGTGCATCAGCAGGGTTTCAACCTGGGCGACCTGCTCTACTTACCGAAGAACATCGCCGTGCGCCTGGCCGCAAGCCAGGACTGGATCGGTGTCGACAACTACGGCCTGAACGCGACCACGCTGGCGCACGCCCGCACGACCGGCTCCGATAAGAACGGCATCAGTCCATCGGCCAGCGTGATCTACAAGCCCAAGACCTGGATGACCGCGTATGGCACGTTCGCCAGCAGTCTGCAGCAGGGTGATATCGCGCCAGGCTCGGCCAATGTTGTGAACGCCAACCAGGCCCTGGCTCCATACCGCAGCAAGGAGTGGGAGATAGGCTTCAAAACGGACGCGCATCCGCTGGCGATTACGGCGGATCTCTTCCGCATCCAGCGGCCGTTCGCCAATACCGTTTCATATAACGGCAGCACGACCGAGAACGTCTTCAAGATGGTCGGCAACCAGGTGAACTATGGTGCCGAGCTCCAGGCGCAGGGAACGCTGTTCCATCGACTACTGATCGACAGCGGCTTCACAGCTATTAATGCCCGGCTCAATGACACGCAGATTGCGGCGACGAATGCGAAGCGGTTTGTCGGCATCCCTGGGTACCGTACCGGCACCTACACCGAGTACCGCATCCCCGGCATAGCCCGCTTGAGTGTCACAGGGGCGTGGGAGTTTATCGGCCAGCGTCCGCAGGATGACGAAAACCTGCATGCCACGCCGGGAAGCAGTGAGTTCGACCTCGGCTTTCGGTACGCGCGCCCGTTGTTTGAAAAGCTCGCGACGCTGCGTTTCAACTGTCAGAACATCAAGGATACGCATTACTACTCGACCATCGCCGCGGGTGATATTGCCGCGACCAATGCCAGCGCCAACACCGCCCATCTTGGTCTGCCGCGCACTATCTCGAGCTCGCTGCAGTTTGCCTTCTAGCCGGCAATTACTGCTTACGCAATCGGCGGCCTCGATCGCAGAACGCGCGTTTCTCAGGACCTGCGTTGCCTTCGCAATGGAGCCGCATGCTTCTGTTGAGCGCGCGAATGATGCGGCGTGGAGTCGATCCCTTTCAGGATGAGATCGATTCCGGCAATAAAATCCACCCGGTCGTCGTGCTCTTGAAGCTGTCCGGCTACGCTGCGTGCGAACGGGTATTTCGTCGCATCGAGCTGCGACCATGCGGTCGACATCGCTTCGAGGAAGTCGGATCGATCGAGGCCCCGCGTCCGGGCGAGCTGCCCGTTGGCTGCGTTCTGTTTGCTTACGCCGAGAATGTAAGCCATGAGCGTGCCCACCGCCGCCCACTGCTCCTCGTCCCGCACGTGGAGAGCGCGAATCTGCTGGCCTAGCTGTTCGAGTATGCGCACGATAGGCGACAAGCCCACGGAGCTTGTAATGGCCGAACCTACCCATGGATGCTCGTCCATTGCGTCGAACAGGCCCAGCGCAACAGTGCGGACTGTTTCCTCCGGTGTCGTGACGACGGCCCGGTCCATCGTGCGCGCGACCACGGCGTCGCAGGCAGCGGCGACCAGGTCGCTCTTGTTCGCGATGTGCCAGTAGATCGCGCCGGGACCGGTGGCGAGCCGTTCGGACAGGGAGCGATACGTCAACCCATCTTCACCGCGCAGGTCCAGTAGCTCGATCGACGCTTCGATGATGCGTTCCCGGGTGAGCGATTCTCCCTGTCGAGGCCTGCCCGGCACCTTGTTTCGCATGTTCCTATCTTGACATATTTGGAACTTCATTCCATACTCGTGGAATGGCGTTCCAAACCGGGTCCTGCTCCCGGTCGCGGCCATCAGTATGGAAGGAATCAGACATGAAGACTCCGGTCACGATCATCGGCGCTGGTCTCGGCGGCCTCACACTGGCACGCGTTCTCCACGTTCACGGGATTGCGGCAGTGATCTACGAAGCGGAAGCTTCAGCCACCGCCCGGGCACAAGGCGGCATGCTCGATATTCACGAAGGGAACGGGCAGCTTGCCCTCAAGGCTGCCGGACTCTTCGATCCATTTCTCGAAATCATCCATCCTGGCGGTCAGCAGTCCCGCGCACTCGACAGGGACGGCAACGTGCTGCTCGATCACGCCGATGACGGCGCAGGCGGACGGCCCGAGGTGCCTCGAGGAGAGCTTCGCCGCATTCTGCTTGCCTCCCTTCCGCCCGGCACGGTCCGCTGGGGGCACAGGCTCAGGGCTGCGACAGCACTCGGCGGCGGGCGCCACGAACTGCTGTTTGCGGACGGCTCAACCGTGACGGCAGAGCTTCTTGTAGGCGCGGACGGAGCCTGGTCCAAGGTTCGCCCACTGCTTTCGGGAGCAACACCCGCGTATGCCGGTATCACCTATGTCGAGACGTACCTGTATGACAGCGACACCCGTCACCAGGCAAGTGCCAGGGCGGTTGGCGGCGGAGGGATGTTTGCGATGGCGCCGGGAAAAGGCATCATGGCGCACCGCGAGCCGGGAGGCGTGCTGCATACATATGTGGGGCTGAAAAAGCCGGAGAACTGGATCGCTGGCATCGATTTTTTCGATCCGGCGGCCGTGGTGGCCTGCGTCGCCCGGGAGTTCGACGGCTGGGCCCCGGAGCTGACTGCGCTGATCACCGACGGGGAGACCAACCCTGTGCCACGCCCTATCTACACGCTCCCGCTCGAACACAGCTGGAATCGGGTACCCGGCGTGACGCTGCTCGGCGATGCGGCCCACCTCACGGCGCCATCGGGCGAAGGAGCCAACCTGGCAATGTACGACGGCGCCGAACTCGCCAGGGCCCTCGCCGCAAACCCGGCCGACGTGGAAGCCGCGCTCCTGGCGTATGAGCAAGACCTTTTTCCGCGCAGCGCCTCTGAAGCTCCCGAGGCGGACCGCATGCAAGAGGTGATGTTCGGGGACGACTCCCCTGAGAGCCTGCTTCGTTTCTTTGCCAGCCACTCGCCCGCATAGCCATCGCGGCGAGATACCTCCCGGTCGACCCATCTTCGTCGATGGCAGGCGCAGGGTGAAAGCCGCGGATCAGCCCTTGCCGAGGAAGACCAGCGTGACGCCGAGGGTGACCAGCCCGACACCAAGCCAACGCCGGGGGCTGACGCGCTCGCCCAGGAAGGTGGCGCTGCCAAAAGCACCGGCAACATAGCTGAGCGCGGTCACCGGGACCACGAAGCTGACGTTGTAGAGCGACAGGGCGCCGAGCAGCGCAAAGAAGCCGGCGGTCATCATGCCGACGCCGATCCACATCCATGGCACGCGCAGAGCGTTGAGGATGACGCGGGCGACGTCGCGGGGGTGAAACCCGGGCGCTTCCCCGACGATCTTCATGGCGCGGGAGACGCAGAGCTCGCCGCCGGTGCCGGCGACCACGATGAGGAAGAAAAGCAGGAAGACGCGCATGGCTTACGCGGACGCCGCGAGGGTTGGCTCGTCCTGCCTGGCGCCGGGCAGTTGTGTCGGCGGGACGGTCGTTTGGGGGCTGGTGCGGCCTACCACGAAGACGCCCAGGCAGATGACGGCGATGCCGGCGATGCGTAGCAGGGACACGTGCTCGCCGAGCATGAGGTAGCTGAGCAGCGCGACGACGCCGTAGGCTAGCGAGGACGCGGGCTGCACAAAGCTGTAATCGGCCCAGGACAGCGCGAGCATGTTGGCGACCATGAACGTGGCGAGTGAGGCGATGCCCAGCCAGATGGAGCCGGTCGACAGGATGTGCGCAGCGGTATGCAGCAGGGCGGATGGCGGCCAGGGAGTGAAAGCGCCAACGTGCCTCATGCCCCTACCCAGAAAGACATTCCCCAGCGGGCCGGCCACGATCATGACACCGATGACGACGCAGGTCCTGGCACGGAGAGGACTGTGAGCCGTCATAGGCGGAGCCCGCGGCGAGGCAAGGAAGGACGCATAGCTGAATTCTATAAGGATGCCCGCTGCCTGGAGGGCGCCGCCAGGCCAGGTGGCGACCGGCCAGATGTGAGCCGCAGGCAAGCGGGCTTTGCCCCTGGGAAACGAAGCAGCGGCTTCGCGCGTCAAAGAGGCCATACCAGCGCAAAGCGATGCAGGGGTCATGGAAAGAGGCGACAGGGTTTGTGCGGCATAGCAGGGTTTACGGCGAAGCACTGGTCCCCGGGTGCCGAACGCATCGTGGAAGCCACGGACACGCTGGTGCACCGTGGCCCAGACCAGCAGGGCGTGTTCCGGTCGCGTGCCTGCCACCTGGGGGCCCGCCGGCTCAAGATCATTGACCTGTCAGGCGGCGATCAGCCGATCTACTCCGCGGATGGGGACACGGTCATCGTCTTCAATGGCGAGATCTACAACCACCTGGAGGTCCGGCGCGAGCTTGAAGAGTTGGGTCACGGGTTCATGACCCACTGCGACACGGAAACCGTGCTGCAAGCATTTCTGGCTTGGGATACCGGAGCTTTTGAGCGGCTGCGCGGCATGTTTGCGATCGCGATCTGGACCGAATCGGAACAACGGCTGGTGCTGGCGCGCGACCGGCTCGGCATCAAGCCGCTGTATATCGCCGAGCGCGGCGAAGATCTGTTCTTCGGCTCCGAGCTGAAGAGCATCCTGGTGCATCCGGAGATCGAGCGGCGATTGAGCCTCCAGGGGCTGGACTGCTACCTCTCCATGAACTACGTGCCTTGCCCCTGGACGCTGGTCGATGGCGTGCACAAGCTGCCGCCAGGCCACTGGATGGAGTGGCGGGACGGGGTGATGGAGAAGCAGAGCTACTGGCGTATTCCGGAGATTGAGCCGGTAGCGATGTCGATGGAGGACGCCAAGGGGGAGCTGGACAGCCTGCTGGGGCAATCCGTTCGCGAACACATGATGTCCGACGTGCCGCTGGGTGTGTGGCTTAGCGGCGGGGTCGATTCATCGACGATCCTGCACTATGCGGCGGAGGCCTCGAGCACGCGGCTGCGGACTTTCTCCATTTCATTCCGGGGCCACAGCTTTGACGAGTCAGGCTACATCCGCCAGGTGGTGGACCAGTACGGGACCGAGCATGAGCAGCTGGACCTGAACCCGGAGCAGGACCTGGCCGGCGCGATGGAGGAGATTGCGTACTACTCTGATGAGCCGAGCGCGGACTCCGGCGCGCTGCCG
>CAXTEW010000046.1:7419-14228 GCA_964243175.1 uncultured Acidobacteriaceae bacterium | reverse complement strand
ACCCTATCTGGATCGCGAGTGAAGCCGCTGCCTCATCCATCAGGTCGATCGCCTTGTCCGGCAGGAAGCGGTCCGAGATATACCGGTGCGACAGGGTAGCCGCCGCGACAATCGCCGAATCCTTGATGCGCACCTTGTGGTGTGCTTCGTAGCGTTCCTTCAAACCGCGCAGGATAGACACAGTGTCTTCGACATTTGGCTCGCCGACATACACCATCTGGAAACGGCGTTCGAGCGCGGCATCTTTTTCAATGTACTTGCGGTACTCGTTCAGCGTCGTCGCGCCGATGGCACGCAGATCGCCCCGAGCCAGTGCGGGCTTCAGCATGTTCGCAGCGTCGATTGCCCCTTCGGCAGCACCGGCGCCTACCAGCGTATGCAGTTCGTCGATAAACAGGATGATGGCGCCGTGCGAATCCTCAATTTCTTTCAACACGGCCTTGAGCCGATCTTCGAACTCGCCGCGATACTTGGCTCCAGCCAGCATCGATCCAAGGTCGAGCGACACGACCTTCTTGTTACGCAGGATCTCCGGCACATCCCCCGAAACCACGCGCCGCGCCAGCCCTTCCACGATCGCGGTCTTGCCCACGCCCGGCTCCCCGATCAACACGGGATTGTTCTTAGTACGGCGCGAAAGCACCTGGATCACGCGGCGGATTTCTTCATCACGGCCAATCACTGGATCGAGCTTGCCGCGGCGCGCCAACTTCGTTAAATCCTTGGCGTATTTCTCCAGCGACTGGTACTTCGCCTCGGGGTTCTGGTCCGTCACCCGCTGCGATCCGCGTACGGTCGAGAGGCTCTTCAGAATCGCTTCGTGGCTGGCACCGAAACTTGCCAGCAGCAGGCCGGCGCCATCGTTTTTCGCGCCTGCCAGGGCGAGCAGCAGGTGCTCGGTCGAGACGTACTCATCCTTGAAGTTGTCCGCTTCCTTGCTGGCCTGGTCGAGGACGCGTTGCAGCGCCTGACCCATCCCGGGCTGCGAACCGCCGCTGATCTTTGGCAGCTTCGCGATCGCTTCCTTGATCTTCGCATCGAGCTGCGCGGGGGGAACGCCCAGCTTTTCGAGCACCGGCAGGATGACGCCTTCGCGGTCCGCAAGCAGCGCTGAAAGCAGGTGCAGCGGCAGCAACTCGGGATTGCCGTTGTCACTTGCGCTGCTGTTGGCGGCCTGGACGGCCTCCTGCGACTTCACGGTGAACTTATCCCAACGTATCGCCATACCTGCCAGCTTTCTATGTTCTCTGCGGCAGGGCCGCCGCCCAAGCTGCCTTGCGCATGGTGCGCGCGTCAGCAGCCTGGGCGAGCGATCGCCGCTTCCTTAGTTTGCCTGCTGGGCCGCAGGCGCCGGTCCCGCACCATTCGCCGCAGCGCTGTTGTTCTGGCCCGGTGCCCCAACCTGCACCTTGATCTGGCGGCTCTTCGCTTCCGGCCGCTTGCCCAGTTCGATCCTCAGCACGCCTGCATCGTACGTGGCCTGTACCGCGGACGGATCAACCGTCTGGGGCAGGGTAAACAGGCGGTGGAAGCTGCCATAGCGCCGCTCGACACGATGGTAGTTCTCCTCCTTCTGCTCGCCCTGCCACTGGCGCTCGCCACTCACAGACAAGGTGTTGTTCTCCACCGAAATCTGGAAGGCATCCTGCGCGATGCCCGGTACCTCCAGCGTCAGAACAACCTTCTCGGAGTCTTCGTAGATATCCACCGGCGGCACAAACGCCCCGGCTGTCAGCGTATCTGCCTCGCCCCGGTTTCCGGCTTCGCGCGCATACTCCTGCAGCAGCGAGTGCATGCGGTTCTGCATTCCCAGTACATCCCGCAACGGTTCCCAACGTGTCATCGCCATGGTTCTCTCCTGCATAGGCCTCACGGCCCGAATGGTCGTGGCACCAGCCACACAGACATAGACGCGAGCCTTTCAAAAAGGATGCAGGAAATATGAGTCTGTTTCTATCAACCCCACCCCGACTTTACTCCACTTCCAGCACCAGGCATTTGAGATACTCCGTCTCCGGAATGGTCAGGATGACAGGGTGATCGGGAGCGGCGCCGGTTCGCTCCAGCAGACGGACCCTCCGTCCTGCATCGCCGGCCGCGGCTGCCACCACCTCCTGAAAGTCCTGCAGCGGCACATGGTGCGAGCAGGAGCAGGTCACCAGCGTGCCACCCGGACGCAGCATTTTGAAGGCGCGCAGGTTCAGCTCCTTGTAGCCTCGCATGGCGCTCTCCGCCGCGCGCCGAGTCTTGGCGAAGGCCGGTGGGTCGAGCACGATCGTGTCGTATTCCGAGCCCCCTTCGCTCCAGTCCCGCAACACAGCGAACGCATCGCCCTTCACCCAGTCCACGTCGATCCCGCCGAGCACATCCCGGTTCAGCTGGAGGTTGCGCTCGGCCACCTCCAGCGCTGCCTCCGATGTATCGAGTCCGGTGACCGAGCGGCAAGTGGTGGCGAGATGCAGCGCGAAGCCGCCCTGGTAGGTGCACACATCGAGCGCGTCGCCGTGGCCATACTGCGCTGCCAGGCCGTAGTTCATGCGCTGGTCCAGGAACGCGCCTGTTTTCTGGCCCGCATTGGCATCATGGAGGAAGCGCAGGCCGTTCAATTGGAAGGCTGCTGCTGTTTCGGCTTCCTCGAGTGTGCGGGCGGCACTCCACAAGGGGCCAAGCGCAGGCGCTGACAAGGATTCCAGCTCACGGATCCTGGGGTCGGGCCGTTCCAGGATGGTATGGACCGCACCACCCAGCCCGGCGACCAGCTCTTCCACAATAGCGGCGCGCACTTCCGGCGTGTCCAGGCCTGCGACCAGGATCTGGAAGATAACCAGCCCGGCATACTTATCGACGATGATGCCCGGCAGGGCATCTGCTTCCGCAAATACGAGCCGGCAGCTGTCGGTCTCGGCATCGAGCAGGGTTTCACGCCGGGCAATGGCTGCCTGCAGGCGCTGGCGCAGCAGCGGCACCAGCTGTTCCGGTCGCAGGAGCTCGCGTGATAGCAGCCGCAGCGAGATCTCGGAAGTGGGGCTCCAGAGCGCCGTTCCCAGCAGGTGCCCGGCCTGGTCATGCACCGGGACCAGCCCGGCTGGCACGTCGCTCTCCCCATCCCGCTCTGGCATGGCCGGCTCGATTGCCAGCATGTCTGACCCGTAGACCCACACGTGCCCGGCGGCCAGCCGCTCTGCAGCCCGGCGCGCAATGGTCGCCCCGGGGCGCAGGGTCACAGGCGCCGGGTTCTCAGGGGAACGGGGTGTGGAAGGGCGGGGACCAGGACGACGTGGGCGGGTTGTGGGCATACCCTATCGTACCGGTCCACCCTTCTTGCCGGCGTCGGCTACACCGGCTGGCAAGCAGGACGGCCCGCGATTTGGCCGGGGTGGCCAGAGGCGGGTACCATCTGCCTTCATGGGCTTCATGCTGGATCACAGGGTGCATTCAGGCCGCCGGTCCGCCGGCTGCGGCCGCAAGGGTGCTGCAGCCACAGGGCTGGCACTGCTGATCGTTGCAGCCGCACTGCCAGCCCGGGCACAGGGTACGGGTGCGCCGACCGGCGTCGTTCCAGGACAAAACGTCGCCGCGCCGCCTTCCCCGCCGCGCACTGCATCCTCCGGCTCCCCCTCGGGTGCCGGGGTGCAGCGCGCTGGCGGATTGTCCCAGCTGCCGGAGGCTGACGCCGCCCGGAGTGGCCCCGCGATCCCGCTGCGCACCGAGGAGGGGGAGATCGGTGGTTCGAGCTTCCGGATCGATGAGCCGAAGAGTGGGTGGAACCACGAGCTCGTCGTGTACTACCACGGGTACCAGGAGGAGCCACAGCGTTTCCGGCTCAATCCCGTCACCCATGCGACCAACCCGCCCACGCGGCTGATCGCCGAGCTCCTGCAGCGCGGCTATGCTGTTGCGCAGCCGGGTTACACAGCCGGTGGCTGGGCCATTGCCACGGCTCCCAAGGATGCTGAAGCCCTGCGCCGCTACTTCCGGTCCCGCTACGGCTCGCCGCAGCGAACGTATGTCGTCGGGCAATCCATGGGCGGACTGCTGACCCTGTTGACCCTGGAGCAGCATGCGCACGATTACGCAGGCGGGCTTGCCTTGTGCGGGGTGCTCGCGCCTGCTGATCTCGTTATGCAGCGGGCCTTCGCCAACAGGGTGGCCTTCGATGCTTTCTTTCCGGGCATTCTGCCCGATGTCGAGCACATCCCCTCCGGCTTTCGCATGAATGACCCGGCAACCGCTACCGTGGTTGAGAATGCGCTGAATGCCCATGCGCCTGAAGCCGCCCTGCTGCGATCACTTGCCGATATCCACACCAACCGCGGCCTGGCCGACGTCCTGGTTTTCAACACGTTCGTGATCCAGGACCTGCGCGAGAAGACCGGCGGCAACCCCTTTGATAATCGCAACCTTATCTACACCGGGACCACCGATGACAACGCGCTCAACGCGCGGGTGCGCCGGTATGCTGCCGACCCCGCGGCACTGCACTATGTGGCCCAGTACGGCTCGCCCACGGGCGACCTGCGCCGGCCGCTCCTGGCGCTGCACACCACCTATGACCCGCTGGTTCCTGCGTCGACGGCCGGATATTACGACGAACTGACCCGCCGCCTGGGTGCCGGGGAGCACTTTGTTCAGCAGTATGTCAACCGCGATGGCCACTGCAACATCACGCCGGAGCAGGTAGGCACTGCTTTTGATGAACTGACCGCCTGGGCCGAGACTGGCAGGCGGCCGGAGCCGGGCCGCCTGCAGGATGAACTGGGGCAAAGGCCTGTGCACCAGGAGCCCGACGTCACCCCGGCCCAGCCGACCCATATCGGCAAGCCGCAGTAGCTTGTCGCCTAGATTTGAGAGAAAAGCCACGCGAGTGGCCGCCAGCTGCGCAGGCGGTCTTAACTTTGCAGCGCCAGGAGGTCTGGTGGCGTATCGATGTCGATCGCTGCTTCGGGCATCTGCACCAGCGATACGGGCAAGGTCTGCAGCAGGCTGCGCGCGCCCTGGTCCCCGGTGACCTGGGCCAGGGCGGGAAAGTGTTCCCGTTGGAACACCGCCGGTACGCCGGCCCGGCCGTTGTAGGCAGCCGCGGCGACGCCGGTCGCCGGGTAAGCCGCGACGAGCGCCTGGAGGTGACGCGGCTCGACAAACGGCTGGTCGCAGACCAGCAGCAGTAGTGCGTCGTGCACGCCCGACACCTGCTCGGCCTCTGCCAGGGCGTCCATACCGGCGCGCAGCCCGCTGCCCATACCTTGCCCGTAATCCGCGTTGACGACAATCACCACGCCAAGTCCGTGCAGTGCTGCGCGGCACGCTTCGGCGTGGGCACCCAGGACCACGATTACGTCCGTGGCGCCCGCCGCAAAGGCAAGCCGGGCCGCTCGCCGCAGCAGTGTTTCGCCCCCGTAAAGCACCAACTGCTTCGGCTGGCCCAGCCGCGTGGACGAGCCGGCTGCGAGCACGATGGCTGCAAGGCGGCCTGGCTCAGCCATGCACTGGCGCCGGCTGTTCGCGAGCCGTACCCTGCCGCTGCACAGACACCTGCCGTCCGGCCAGGACCGCCTGCAACTCCGCAACGATAGCCAGCGCAATCGCTGCCGGGTCGCGCGCGCCCAGGTCCAGGCCGACCGGGGAGTGCAGCCGTTCGAAGCAGGCTTCCACACTCCAGCCAAGCCCGGGCGCCACCTCCTCCAGCAGCCGGAGGGTGCGATGGCGCGGGCCCAGGATGCCCAGATAGCCGAGCGGCGCGGGCAGTAGCGCGGCCAGCAGGGCTCGATCCTGTTCAAAGGAGTGGGTCAGAACCACTGCGAGTTCGCCCGGCTCGACACCTGGGAGCACGCCATTGGCGGCGGCGAGGCGCTGTGTCACGGTGGCGGGGAGGATCTCCGCTGCTTCCGACGTGGCAAGGAGGGTGCCTGGTTCATTCAACCCGCATAGAACCGGCGAACCGTGCTCAGTGCTTGCATACACCAGAAGGCGCAGCTCGGCGGCACCCGGGAACCGGTCACGCCGCAGCAGGTGCGATCGTCCGTCGGCGACAGCGACACGCCAGCCAAGGGCTTCTGCGAAGCGGGCGATGGGCTGCGCATCGTCCCCGGCTCCGAAGATGGTCAGTCGTGGCGGAGGTGCCAGGTACTCGACGAAGTATGCGGGCAGCTCACTGGTCGGCGCGCAGGCTGCGTCGAGTGACATGGATTGGCGCTCTTCCAGCACTGTCCTGACCGCCTCCTGAAGTGTTGCTGGGAGCGTATGCAGCTGCTCGTCGGAGCCTCGGCCTTGTTCCGGTGCAATCGCCAGTGTGCCGGCGGTCCCGGCAAGCCGGGTCACGATGACCGAGCCGTTGCCTCGCTCCGCAGCCGAAGCCAGTGCCGTGAGCACAGCCTCCGGATTTTGCTCCAGCAGCACCCAGACGGTACCGCCGCAGCCTAAGCCCCACGGTACCCCGTCGCCATCTTCATCAAACGAGCTCTGGTAGCTCGCGACTGCGGAGCCCTGCGCTGTCAGCCACCATGCTTTCCTGCTGACTTCCGCCTCCAGGCAGCCGCCGCTGATGGTGCCGGCACGGAGGCCGCTGGAGGTGACCAGCATGCGCGCACCCGGCTTGCGGTATGACGAGCCTTCCACATGGACCACCGTGGCCAGGCAGACGCGGTCGCCCTGCGCTACCGCGTGGCGCCACATGGCCAGGATCTCTGCTGTCTCGCCCATCACTGCAATAGATGCCGCAGGCGCCGCGAAGCTGCGACCGACCGTTTCACTCGCAAATATGCAGGGTATGATCGAAGTATAGCGAGTTGAGCCGTATGGATTCGCATTCC